>REEL01000173.1 GCA_007695095.1 Chitinophagaceae bacterium
TAACCGAAAGGCGAGCGGTTTTTAACTTCGCCACAAAGCTTATGCGCGGGACGTTAGCCACCATATTAAAAACCGACAGTACAAGACGAAAAATGATACTAAACAAGTACCAGACATACGGACAAATTCAAAAAAGGGGCTACTCATTGACAGCGCAAGTTGAAAATGAAAATGGTGAAGTTTTTTTTGCGAAATGGATAAGTGGCATAAAGCGAAACTCTCAACCAAGTAAAATCTTATTTGACAAACTTCGACACTTAAAGAAAGCGGTACATCCATCGTTACCAAATATTGTTGAATACGAATGGGATGAAAGTAAAGACGCTTACTGTATTATTTTTGAATACAAAAATGCTCAATCACTCGAAGAACGAATTTGGGACATTAAGCCAACTTTCTTTCTTAAAGGAATAGAGCAGATTATCAGCTGTCTTCAACAACTCCAACAAAATCACAGATTATCGCACGGAGACATAACTCCTGCAAACATATTAGTAGATGAAAATCTTGATTTTTATCTGATTGACTTTGGTATTTCCGATATATCATCAACATTAAGTCAAGAACAAAACCTCGAAATTTTTGCCAAAGAATTTGCAGCACCTGAAAAATGGAATAGAAAAATACCAAGAGGTTTTCCATACCAAACTGACATTTATTCAATGGGGAAAGTAACTGAATGGTATTTCGGACAAAAAGACCTTACAGAATACCATGACATTAAACTATTAATAGATAGCACTTGCAGACAAGAACCATCTAGCAGAATTAACTATAACTCTTTATCCGAATTATTAGGAAGAATTTCCTCAACTATTGTTTTCGACAATGAAAACGTTGTTTTTGTTACTGATGGCAATAAAGATATATTGAATGAGTTAAATAATCCAGAAATAAGACCCAAGTTTGATGTTAGTCCTAAATCAGGGGATAACATTTTACTTGATATTGCAACAGAAAACTATTGGCTTCATTGTCTGTGGCTCATTGGTGAACAGAAACTTCTAATTAGAAGTAGTGAACGCAAAGAACAAAATCCATCAAAATACTCAAGAGTGCAGAAATACGGAGTAGATTTCGGACTGCCTTTGAATTTTTCAGAACCTTCATATTCATACCGGCCAAGTTTTAATCTAACAACAATCTTAAAGAAGGCACAGAAGGAAAAACAACACGAAGGAGAATACAGAAAAGGGAAAATTGAGATCAATAAAGAACTTCTTTTTTTCAAAGAACTACTTGAAAAAGAATTGAAAGTCTTGGAAGAAAATTCTCTGAGATTGAGATATGACACTTTTGAAAAGAAAGGAGAATTTGAAATTTGGTTTAAAATTCAAGAGAACGAAAAGTATTCCAGGAACGGACATATATTTTCTCACATTGACAAAGCAACACCACCAAACCCAGAAGAATTTGAATACATTTTGAGTCAAACGGCTGATAAAAAGCAAATGAAAGAGCCTTTGAAATTTTCGGGTGTTGCTTTTGACTTTAATACAAAAAGTAGAGTGTTCAAATTCAAAGATTGTGAGCGTTTAGACTTTGAGAAAATACCCAAAAATGGGTATCTCTTTGAGAACATAAGTAAACAAGAAGAAGAAAAAAAGCGGCAACAGGAAGCAATAAGAAAAGTTGAATATAATGAAGTTCAAAACAGAGATTTAATTCACTTCTTATTTAATCCAACGGACTTGCAAGGAAAATATTTAGAGCAATATGAACTTGAAAAAGTCTTTCAAACAGATAAAGAAGGAACTAAATTAAGTTATAGTTCAAACCAAACTAGAGCAATTTTAAATGCGATTCAAAGAGAACCATTAACCGTAATACAAGGTCCTCCGGGAACAGGTAAGACCACAGTAATTACAGAAATTGTATTTCAAATTCTAGACAAAAATCCTGATGCAAAAATCCTCATTACATCACAGACAAATGATGCTGTTGACAATGTATTGGATAACCTTTTAGAAAAAGAAATTCCAATAGTTCGATTGAGTGGAGTAAGAAAACCTAAACAATCATTAAAAAAGCACACTTTAGAACGAAAAATTGAAGGTTGGAAAGAAGAAGTTAAGAAAAAAGCACAAAACGAATGGAAAAAATTGGAAACCAACTTTCTTCAAGAAATTGAAAAAGAAAATGTATTGCTCAAATCAATAGTGAATATTCTGATTGATAAAAAAGATTGGAAAACCAAAAAAGCACAAATAGAGAAATTGCTCGAACGCATTAAAGGATTTGAAAGTATAAACAACTCACTTCAAAATCAAGACACCTTACTTAATGCTCTTGACAAACAAACTAATTGCGGAATTTTATCTTTTTTCAGAAAACTGCAAATTCAAATTGATTGGCTTGCTGCTATAAGTTCATTAGATGAGAATAGCACCGTAAATCAAAAACTGATTGATAGTATTAGAGTTATTGGAGCAACAACAAATCATATCGCATCAAAAAAATATGCTAAGTACAACTTTGAGTTTGATTATGTGATAATGGATGAGAGCGGAAAGGCAACAACCGCAGAAGCATTGATTCCAATTGTTTTAGCTGAAAAATTGGTTTTAGTTGGAGACCATAGACAATTAAGACCAATGCTTACCGCAAACCGTGAAGTTGAAAAATGGCTAAGAAATAAATTCAAATCAGATTCAGATGATTTTGACAGTTGGGATGATTACTTCAATAGACCAAGTATTTTTGAGCAAGTCATTACTCGAATAGATGAAGATTTCAAAAGCCAACTCGAAGAATGTAGAAGAATGCCCGAAGATGCCGTTCTACTTACCTCTAAATGTTTCTATGAGCCATATAATGAACGAATTGAGCCTATCAAGAGAACTAAGGATAAAGAACATAACCTTGACATTAAAGTGGACAGCTCCATTATATTTTTAGATATTGGTAATACTCATAAAAGCGAAATTGATAGTAGTGGTTCGTCTCGTAATAAATTAAGCTCAAGTTTTATCCCAAAATTGATTTTGGAGCTAGATAAGTATGACAAAGTCAAAGACTATTCTCTTGGAGTCATAACAGGTTATACGGCACAGTTAAGAGAGATTAAAAAAATTGTTCGGAAAGAGCTTTATAACAAGCAACTTAAAAGAATTAAAACATCTGATATAGCTATTTCGGTTGTTGACAAATTTCAAGGCTTAGAAAAGGATATTATCATTTTTGATTTAGTTAGAAGCCAGCAAAACACGCTAGGATTTTTAGCTAATGCAAACAGAATAAATGTGGCACTTTCGAGACATAAAAAACTACTCATTATCATTGGGAATTATGATTGGCTTGTTCAAGTAAAGTCAAATTCAAACAATGATTGTACTCCTTCTATTCCACCTCTTCAAAAATACTTAAAGGAGATAAAAAAGGAGTGGATTGTGAAAAATATTCAACAGATATTCTAATGAAAATACAAGAAATACATCAAAAACTTGAAAAGCAGTGTGCTAGTGATTATAGAATCAATGAAATAATTCTATTTGCATATCCATTTAGACGTATTCGGATCAATGCAACTGTTAACAAATCACCTGAAAAATCAATACAGCAGATTTACTCTGTTTTGTTAAAAACAATTTTAGAAGGATACACCAAAGAAGATGACCTGATAAAATTTTTGGGTTTACATAAAGAAGATTTTATTTTGCGTGAACTCTATTTTTTAAGAGAAAGGGGCTTTGCAGATTTAACATCAGGTAATTGGATTGTAACGGACCAAGGCAAAGACTTTATAAAAGACAACTCGATTCTTAAAATTCTTGAAGAAGAAGAATTTGAGTTCTTATTTGATACTGTTTCAAATGATATAGTGTCAAAAGAATTCAGACTTAATTCTCAAAAAGACATTGAAAACAAACTTTCCTCTGAGTTTGATTTTGAACATAAAAGCCCTGAACTTTTAAATGATAAAAACGAACAGTTGTCTGACATTTACAAACGGCAAAATAATGGGAAGGCTTTTCTTGTTGACTATGACAAGAATAAAATTCTCTTTGACAAAAAAGAGTATAACGACTATTACCTAATTGAATACATTCCACGCAAAGGCAAAGAGAATGAACTTGAACCATTTATTGAAGTAAGAAATTTTGAGAAGGAAATTAAACTTGAAAAGCGGCTCACAAAGGTTCTATCGAAGAAATACCCCACAATACTTTACCAGTTTTCTAAATCAGAAAGAACAGTTTTAGCTGAAATCGAAGAAGACGATTATGAAGTTTTAGAAGAATTCCAAGCCAAAGAAACAGCTCAAACTAATATTTCAACCACAGAAACTCTTTCTGTTTGGGAAACACAAGCGAAATTTGAAGAAGCACTAAGAACTGTAAAAAACAAAATACTTATTGAAAGCCCTTGGATTAAGAAAGCAACTTTGAAGTACATTCAATCAATCGAAAATGCTTTAGAAAAGGGAATTTCAGTAATTATTCTATATGGCATTGAAAGTAATGACGAACACCATTTTGGCACTATTGAAAAACTTAGAAACCTTGAAAGAAAATACAACAAGAATTTTTACTTAATTCATTTGCCAACACACTTCCAGAGTAAACAAAACTACCAAATGACAGGTACTCACAGAAAATTAGTTATCAAAGATGACGACTATTACATACAAGGTAGTTTTAACTTTTTGTCTTTCAATAAGAAGGAAGGGCAAAAAGTTGCCAATGAAGAAAGTGTATTAATAAATAATGATGTGTCTAATAAATGGGAGTCAGTATTTAAAGGCTATGAACTAGATAAAAGATAGAAATTTAATAACAAAATCCATTCTTAGGATTCCTTTTTTAAATAGTTTTTATAATTGTAATCGAAAAAAAATTTAAAATGCCCATACTGGATAAAGCAACTAAGGAGCAAATTAAAAAACTGGATCACTCGACTCTTCAAGATATAGTAGTTAAACTTGCTTCTAAAGAAAAATTAGTTTATGATTATATTTTCATCAACTATCTCGATAAAGAGCTTGGAGAAAATGAATTGTTTGAAGCTACAAAAAATGATCTGGAAGTGATTTTTCGAAAAAGATTTAAAGGTTTTTCACAGGAACTGCAATTGGCAAACATGTTGGGAGCCTGTATTAAAAGAATTAATGAATTTACTAAAATCTCAAAAAACAAAGCTTTAGAGGCAGATTTGTTATTATATGTGCTGGAAGTTCCTTTTTCTTTGACACCCATGATGTTTGGAACTTGTTTTACGCAATACGATACTAAGGTCGCTATGATTCTTAAACGCTTGATAAATGTGGTAACCAAAAAACTTCATGAGGATTATAAAATTGAATATCAGGAAGCAATAAATGACTACCTTCAAATTCTTCATCACAGATCAAACCATATTGATACTGTTTATCATTTACCAAAATCAATTTAATGGAAAATCAACCGGAAATTAAGCTTAATGCCTTTCAGATTAATATCTTGCTAAATGATGAAGAAAAGGAGACTTTAGAATTCATGCTTGATAATAATAACGTCTTTTGTAGTACTTGTCTCAGTTCTTGTAAAAAAGGAGTGGAAATCAAAGAATATATATTGGATTCGCGAAATGACATCATGATTGAAGGCAACTGCAAAGTTTGTAATGGTAATGTATGCCGGATAATAGAATTTGGAGAAAATCCGGATTTCAACAAAAAAGCAAATGATTTTAGAAAGTCTGTCAGATAAGTTTTAAGTCAAAAATCCACTATCCTTTTTTAGCCATAATCTTTGTTAAGCACATAAAAATAAACCTCTCCGGTATCTTATTCAATGAGTTTCATATTACATCTTGCAGTATACATTCCTATAAGAGCTTCTTTACAAATCTTATCATTTTTCTTCAAATTAGTCATTATTTTTTCCCCAGATAAGACAATTAGCATAAATATACAAAAGATGTAATTTATTTCAGTAATCATATAACACTGAAGGCAAGTTTCACATTCATCTTTGTATAATTAATTAGCTAAAATCCAAAGCCCTGTTTGAGATGTAAGATTTTACAATGATTGCCGGCAAGATAAACGCTGATAAAGTAAAAGCTTACAAGAGCAATGCAGTAAGCAGCAAAATTGTATAAAAGAATCACAGTATCGAAATTTATTAATCAAAAAAAAATGAAAATGGAAAATTTAAAAGATGACAGAAATTCAGAAAAAAGAGTAATGACAGGTATGTTTAGTGACCGTAAAAGTACTGAAAGTGCCTACAATACGCTAAACGAAAGAGGGTATACTAAAGATGAAATTAATTTACTGATGTCTAAAGATACCCGAAAAACCCATTACGAAGATGATGTAACCAAAAAAACTGAAATCGGAACCAAAGCGGCAGAACATGCCGGTAAAGGCTCTGCTATCGGTGGTACAATTGGTGCAATTGGTGGTGTAGTAGCTGCCATAGGAACCAGTGTGCTAATCCCGGGATTAGGAATTATAATCGCAGGCCCAATAGCTGCAGGATTAGCAGGAGCCGGAGCAGGTGGGCTTGCAGGTGGTGCTATCGGTGCAATGGTTGGTCTTGGAGTTCCGGAAGCAAGAGCAAAACTTTATGAGTCGGGCATTAAAGAAGGCAATGTAGTTATTTCGGTAACTCCTAAAAATGAAGAAGATGCCAAATATTTAGAAGACAACTGGAAGACGAATAAAGGCCATGAAATTCACAGATAAAATCTTAAAAAATTCACTTAAGCAAGGGGGTTTAGATAATCCCTTGCATTTTTTTATTCTCAATAAAACAATTAATAATGTTTAATCTAACAAATGTAAAAACAACCCTGATACACACTTTATGTATTACAGGTGTCTTATTCCTGGCAACATCTTGCACTCAAAACAAAACCCTGGATTCAAAAAAGGTCGCAGAGAGAGAAAATCTCGCAAAAATGACTTCTGATGATTTTAATGTCGTTATTGTTAAAAGTGAAAATGACGCTAAGTTTTTGGTGGAAGCCGCTGAAATGCAATTGGAAATGATCAGCTTAGGAAAATTAGCCCAAAAAAAAGGTACTATTAGTCATGTCAAAGAAATGGGCATAAAAATGGAAGAAGAGCATGGCAAATCTTTTAGTGAACTTCAGTTACTGGCAAGATCTAAATCCATTTCAATTCCAACGACTATCACGCACGACTCTCAGGAGGCTTGGGATAAGCTTAATAAAAAGTCAGGAAAAGATTTTGATCAGGCATATAGCAAGCTGATGGTTGATAGCCATGAGGACGCAATTGATATGTTTGAAAAAAACTCTGAAGAGTCTAAAGATCAGGAAATAAGAGCCTGGGCCAATAAAAGTCTTCCGGTTTTAAGAAGTCACCTTCAACATGCGAAAACTTCTAAACGAGTTGTGACAAATTAAAATCACATTTCATAGTAGAAGACAAAAAGTGTGAAACCAAGTATTAAAAATACTTAAAATAGAAAAGTGCAGTGAACAATGTTTGCTGCACTTTTCTGTTTTAACTTTCAAAATACTAATAATGGCTTAGGTTTAAATTATTTTCCTATTTTTAATTTGTATTTTCTTCACAATTTATAACAGTATGAAAAAAGTATTTTTAAAAGACAAAGCCTCATTACTGAAACGAAACAAGTCCCACAAAACAGAAATATTTACTGAAGAATTAATAAGCGATTTACCGGAAACTCTGAAAAACTATCTTCGAAACTGTGGCTATCTGAATACACCTGTACCGGTGAATGCAAATGTTTACTGGACAGAAAGCTACTTAAGAATGTCACCCAAAAAAGATTGGGGCAAATTGAATACTACTCAGTTTAACTCCGTAAAACCCATAGGACGGGTTGCTCACATGAAATTTACAACTATGCCGGTGGCTGCTCGCGACTTATACCGGGATGGCTATGGGGAAATGAATGGAAAACTGCTGAATCTTATTCGGGTAGTTTTTGACAATAGCAAAGAAACGGCTCAGGCAGCTTTGATTACAACATTCTGCGAATTTATGTTTATCCCCGGTTATCTTTTATCCGATAATGTAAAATGGGAACAAATCAGTGAAAATGCAGTCAAAGGAACACTTCTTGACGGCGGATTGGAAGTAAGAGGTATCTTTTATTTTGATGAAAATGGATTATTTACACATTTTGAGACAGATGACCGGCCTTTTTCCATAGGGAAAAATAAATATAAAAAAGTGAAGTTTTCAGCTATAGTGGAAAGCTATAAAATGCAAGGAGATTTAAAAATAAACGAGAAAGTGAAAGTTGTGTGGCATCTACCGGAAGGTGATTTTGAATATTACAAAGGAACTGTTGACAGAATTAAATTTAATGTTTTTGAGTAGTTCTACAAAAAGTAACTAAATTGATTTCGCTTGCTTTTTCTAATACAAACTGCCGGTAACCTCACCTCCCCCGAAATTCCTTTGGAAGCATATGTTTTTTATATATTTCAGCTTATTCGTAATTTTGCTGATGGATTCTAAGTTTAATAACTTAAAAAATCGTAATAAGCCGGTAAAAAATAATTATGTGAAAGTTTCAGTAATCCCTGCCCCGGAATGGAAGAGTGCATAAAAGCATCTTTGACTTATCATAAAGTAAAACACCTGATAACTTTAGGGATTTAAAAAATTGAACATTGATGGAGATAAAAAACAAACGCTGAAATTTTTAAATAAAACAAACACTATGTACAAAACAGTTACCATAACATTCTTGATGCTGCTTTCCATTACTTTTTTTTCCTGTAAAAAATTGACACAGTTCGAAATAGAATACGATCAAACAGTTGTAATACCCTCCTCCTCCGGTTTAAATTTGCCTTTAAACATTTTCTCTCCAGAAGTGGAAACGGATGCTGAGTCTAAGTTCAGGGTAAATGACACCAGAAAAGACCTCATCAGAGAAATTCTATTGCAAGAACTTACACTTACCATTACTTCTCCTCAAAATGGAAACTTTGACATCCTCAAATCAATCACTATCTATATAAATGCCGACGGCCTTTCTGAAAAGAAAATAGCCTGGAAAGAAGACATACCCCAAAATGCATCAAGCGTCCTTGAACTTGAAACCATTAATGAGGATTTGCAGGAATACATTAAAAAAGATGAATTTTCCATTCGGGTAAATACCATTAACAGACAATTTATTGATCAAAATCATACGGTTAATGTAAATTCTGTGTTTTGGGTGGATGCGAAATTGATTTAAGCAAAATACTATTTTAAAAGACTTATCATTTTAAGTAAAATAAAAATATGAAAAACAATCTCATCAATTACGTTGAATTTAAAGCGGGTAATCTGGATGAAATAAAAGACTTTTACAGCCAAACTTTTGGTTGGAAATTTACAGATTACGGTCCGACTTATGTGGCATTTTCTGAAAGCGGCCTCGAAGGAGGTTTTGAAAAAACTGACAAGGAAATAACACAAGGGGCACTGGTTGTTTTATATCATGAAGACCTGGAAAGTATTCAAAAGAAAATAGTACAATTTGGCGGAAAAATTTCAATAGATACTTTCTCCTTTCCCGGCGGAAAAAGATTTCATTTTATCGATCCGGCAGGAAATGAATTAGCTATTTGGTCTGATAGGTAAATCAACTATTATTCAACTGCGACATAGTTCTGTCAACTCCTATGCTGACAAAAGATTTTACGAAATCAACGGCAATTTGATTGCGCTCTTCGAGTATTACTTCTTCTTCTTTGCTCCATTTTCCCAATACAAATTCTACTTGCCTGCCTTTGGGAAAATCGTTGCCTATTCCATAGCGGAGTCTGGCGTATTCTTTAGTGTCCAGGCAATTTTCTATGTCTTTTAGTCCATTATGACCTCCGTCACCGCCTTTTTTGCGGAGTCTTATTTTACCTAAGGGTAAAGACAGGTCATCCACTATAACTAAAAGGTTTGAAACCGGAATTTTTTCCTGTTGCATCCAATATCTTACAGCCTTACCACTCAAATTCATAAAAGTATTCGGCTTTATAAAGTATAAACTTCTTCCTTTGTACTTTGCCATACAAACATCCGCAAGTCTGTCAGATGAAAATGAAACGCCCATTTCCGCAGCCAAAAAATCAAGTACTTTAAAACCTATATTATGACGGGTGTTATCGTAATCGGCTCCCGGATTTCCCAAACCTGCTATTAAGTATTTCATATTTTATTCAATGCTTTATAAAAATCAAATATGCAAAAAAAAGCCCGAATATAAAATCCGGGCTTTTCCAATTGGCTTAGCTCTTTTAAAATGAAGATACTTTATTCGCTTCTTATTCTGCTGCTTTTGCTTCTTCTTCTCCGGAAGCCACTTCTTCAGTTCCTTCTTCTGTATCTGCCTCATCTGCCTGAGCTTGTTTGCTTTGAGAACTTCTAAGAGCTCTTGGTATTTCAACTGAAGCTACCGGTATGGTAGGTGAATTTAAAATTTCTAAGTTTCCGGCATCTATAGAAGCTACTTTTATAGATTTCCCCAATTTCAATGGGGTTACATCAATTGTTAGCTCATCAACTAAATCAGCAGGAACAGCTTTTACTTTTACTTTTCTAAGCTTGGTGATTAATTTACCACCGGTTTTTACTCCTACAGGTATACCTTTCAAGCGAACCGGTATGTGAGTAATTAGTTTTCTGCCTTCTACCAACAATTGAAAGTCAACATGAATCACCTTATCTGTAACCGGGTGAAACTGAACTTCTTTTAAAATTGCCTCATAGTTTTTTCCATCTACACTTATATCAACTTTGTGAAAGTCGCCGGTATAAATCAAATCTCTGAATGCAAGTGCAGGAGCTGCGAAGTGAACAATAGTATCTACTCCGTAAATAACAGCAGGAATGTTTCCGGCTCTTCTTACTTCTTTTGTTGCGGACTTACCTAAATCTTTACGTAAGCTTCCTTCAATTTTTATGGTTTTCATCTTTGCTTTTTTTATGAATTTATGAATAATGATGTGATTGACTTATGGTCGTGAACATTTCGAATGGCTGTAGCAAAAATCTTTGCAACAGATAAAACATTTATTTTTTCTAAATCCTCTTTAAGAGGTATAGTATCACAAACCACAAGTTCTGTTAATTTACTGTTTCTTATGTTTTCATAGGCTTTTCCTGATAATACAGGATGCGTAATAATTGCCCTTACACTTTTTGCACCTTTTTCCATCATGACGTCTGCGGCTTTACACAAAGTTCCGGCAGTATCAACGATGTCATCGACCAAAACGATATCTTTATCCGTAACATCCCCGATTATCGTCATTCCGGAGACTTCATTTGCTTTCTTTCGATGCTTATCGCAAATCACTAAATCAGCATTAAAATACTGAGAGTAAGTTCTTGCTCTGTTTGTTCCTCCTACATCCGGAGAAGCAAAAGTTATATTCCCTAAATTAAGTTTCTTTAAATAAGGAATAAATATCGCTGAACTATTCAAGTGATCCACCGGTATGTCAAAAAATCCCTGTATCTGTCCTGCATGCAAATCCATCGTCATGACTCTGTCCGCTCCTGCTGCTGTAATCAAATTCGCAACCAACTTTGAACCGATAGACACTCTCGGCTTATCTTTACGATCCTGCCTTGCCAGACCAAAATAAGGAATTACCGCTGTGATATAACTGGCCGATGCCCTTTTCAATGCATCAATTATCATAAGCAATTCCAGTAAATTATCCGCAGGAGCCGGAGTTGACTGTATAATAAATGAATAGCTGCCTCTCACTGACTCAAAAATCACCGGCTGAAACTCCCCGTCGCTAAAGTTAGTTACAGAAAGATCCCCTAGAGGCTGGTCATAATGTCTGGCAATTTTTTCTGCCAAATATTTTGAACCTCTTCCTGAAAACAATCTTATTTCCGATCCGGTTTTTTGCATGTTTTATAAATGGAGTGCAAAAATAGTATATTTTTTAAAGAGATTTAAATTTCCTTTCTTAAAATATAAAGGGAAGTCGCAAAAAACGACTTCCCTTTGTTGTCCGACTAGGGCTCGAACCTAGACTCTTCTGGACCAAAACCAGACGTGTTGCCAGTTACACCATCGGACAAAATTGATTTTGCAAAAATACACTTTTTTGAAAAAAGGAAAAAGTTTTTCAAAAAAAACATTCTGCTATTTCACAGCATCCATTTACATTTTACAATTTAAACAGCTCTTTTAGCATTATTTTAATGTCTTATAATTATTTTTAACTTTGATTTTTATTTAAAAAACCTGAAACACTTGTGGGGATGCACAAACAAAAAAATCTGAAAAAAAATAAACCGACTGAGAACAGTAAACTAATATCATTTTTGTTTGCCGCAAGCTCCGACTCCGATACCCTTCGCACATTTTATGAACAAGCGGCAAATTATCCGGCAAATAACGGCTATAAAACTGAATTTCTAGCCGCCACTACTAACGGAAAATTACCGGATAGTGAAAGTGAACGAGTGAAAGTTTCAGAAAAACAGTTTTCGAACAGAGCAGATGCATTGACAGCCCTTACAAAAGAAGCTAATGGTGATTATTTAGTCATAGTTGGTGAAAATATCCCGCTTTCATTACCCAAAGCAGATAAACTGATTAAAGAAGCAATCCGAAAGAAAAGCTTTGGTATTCACGTTGCCACAAGGTCAAATCCTAAAAAAGGAAAAAAGAATTTAAGCCGAAAATTGGGAAATTTTGGAATCAGAATTTTGACGTCTTTAGAAACCACAGATATATTCTCCGGTTTATCTATAGCGCCGGCAGCAACCATGAAATCTGTTTTTAGCAATCCGCCTCTGAAAAAATACCCCGAAGCAGGAGCTTTAAACATGGCTGCTCAAGCAGGATATGCAATCCATGAAGTAGATATACCGGATGAAAAACAAGTCCCTTCAGGTATTAATAAACTTCTGTTTTTCTTTTCAGTTCTGGCATTTGCCTTTTCTTCCCGAATCAGGTGGTACATTAGCGAGCCTCTGAAAGAATTAAGCGGCAAAACACATACAAAAGCTGTTGGAGCAGCCAACAAAGGAATCTACCGTTTAGGATTTGCTTTTACTTTTTTGGCTTTGCTTTGCACCATGCTTTTCCTCAGTAAAGACTATGGAATTTCCGGAGATGAATGGATTCAACATAAATACGGAAATGAAATTTTTGATTTCTTTGCAAAAGGAGATGATAGCGCCACTAAAGAAACAGGCAGAATTCAAAGCTATGACGACATTTTTTATTATTCCGGTGGCTTTGAATTGTTTTATACCATTTTCGTCAGAGCTTTTCCGGATATAGACCCCTATACAATCCGGCATTTCTGGAATGCCTTTGTGGGTTTTCTGGCTATCTTTTTTGCGGCTATGGTGGGCCGGTTTTTTGGCGGTTGGCGAATGGCATTGGTCGTTTTGCTATTGATGGCTGTATCTCCCCGATTTTTCGGACATGCAATGAATAACACAAAAGATATTCCTTTTGCTTTTGCATACATTATGGGCGTATACTACATACTGGAATTCACTAAACGACTTCCGAGAATCAGCAGTAAATATGCCTTCTTTATGTTGCTCAGTATTGGACTTGCCATAAATGCCCGAATTGGCGGTTTATTGGTGCTTATCTATATGTTCTTTTTCACAGGACTGGCTTTTCTGGAGCTTTTGAGAAGAAAAAAAATCACCTTTAATAAATTGACCTCAAGCATAGTGCCGGTTGGCGGGACACTGGCTGTAGTGGGTTTAGCCGGATATATAATAGGTATCATTTTCTGGCCTTACGCTTTACAAGACCCTATAAATAACCCTTTGTATTCTCTTTCAAAAATGACAGATTTTCATACTGTTCTGAGTATACTTTATAAAGGGGAACACATATCTTCAAATCAGGTGCCTCCGGATTATATTTTCCACTGGATATACATTACTGTGCCTGAAATTGTATTGATAGGAGGGATTATCTTTTGTATTTCAATCCCGGCTTTACTTAAAAAAACAGGGCTTATTCCGGTTTTTATCCTCTTGTTTTCGTTTTTGTTTCCTCCGCTATATGCCATTTATCAAGAATCAAACCTTTATGACGGTTGGAGGCACTTTTTGTTTATTTACCCGTCTTTAGGGGCTATCGCAGGTATAGGAATTGCGAATTTGTTACAGACAAAAAATAAGAATTTAAAAATCGGAGTCTGGATAATCTTGGCAATTGGAATGATATTCCCTCTGAGATATATGATTGCCAATCATCCGCATCAGGTAACATATTTTAATGATTTAAACGGCGGTATAAAATCTGCTTACGGCAATTATGAAACCGACTATTATATGAACTCTCTTAAACCGGCTTCGTTTTGGCTGATAGATGAAAAAGGATTGAGAAACACTCCTGATTCTGTAGCTATAACTACAAACTGCTGGAAAGAAGTAGGGCATTACTTCCGGGAAAACACTATTAACACAACGGTTCCATACACGCATTATAACCGTCGCTCAGAGCTGGAATGGGAATATGCTATTTTTTATACCCGTTTTATAAATCGAAATCTTTTACTAAATGCTTTTCCTCCGGCAGGAACCATACATATAGAGGAAGCAGATGGAGTGCCGCTTACAGTAGTCGTTAAAAGAGTTTCTAATGAAGATTACCTGGGGATACAGGCTTTGAACAGAAATGACTTTTCAACAGCTCTTCAGCATTTCCGGAGTTATCTTGAAAAAGACCCTTTGAATGATGTGGTGCTGGAAAGAGCTGCATTAGCGGCATTAAATACGGGAGACTTACAATTGGCACAATCCTATTTGAACAATTTGCTTGCTATTCATCCGGAAAGTTTTAACGGGCTTTACTATGCAGGAGTCGTCAGCTCTCAGCAGGGAGATTTAAATAATGCGATCATTTACCTTGAAAGGGCTTTGGATATTAATCCGAATGTGGGTCAGATTTACCAGTTATTAGGAGAATTGCACCAGGCTTTGGGCAATACTGCCGAAGCAAACAGGTACTTTCAGGCAGCAGGTGGAAGATAGAAAATTTTTTCAGGAGTATATTTAATCGCTTTTAAGTATATAATTTTAATTTTGCATCGAATTTGTTATAATTTAGCCTTCAGTTTTAATAGAAATAAACGAAATAAATGAAAAGTTTTAAGTTGTGGAACAACATAATTGGTTGGGTATTTTTTTTCATTGCCTTTGTAGTATACACCCTAACTGCCGAGCAAACAACCAGTTGGTGGGATTGCGGTGAACGTATTTTAGCAGCGTATAAGCTTCAGGTAATGCACCCTCCCGGAGCGCCCTTTTATATGATTGTAGGCAGAATATTCAGTTTATTTGCTCCAAATCCGGATTTGGTCGCTTTTTCGGTTAATTTACTATCCGTATTTTCAGCTTCTTTTGCTGTATTATTTATCTTTTGGATTACCACACATTTCGCCCGTAAGCTGGTTATGCAGGATGGTGAAGAGTTTACTAAACCTAACTTATGGGTAATCTTTGGAGCCGGTGCTATTGGTGCACTTAGTTGCACATTTCTTGATTCTCTTTGGTTTATCGCTGTAGAAAGTGAGGTGTACGCATTTTCTACCTTTTTTATGACGCTTGTATTCTGGTCAATGGTCAGATGGTATAATCATGAAGACAGAGTGTATGCTGACAGATGGTTGCTTTTCATTGCTTTAATGATTGGCCTTTCCATTGGAGTTCACCTAATGAGTATACTTGTGGTTCCGGCAATTGCCATGATGTATTATATAAAGTATTACAAAACAAACCTGAGAGGAATTATTACCGCTTTTATAATCGGTACATTTGTTTTAGCCTTTATTTTCACCGGTATAGTTTCTAACCTTTTAACCCTCGTCAGACCATTTGAATTATTAACTGTAAACACTTTTGGCTGGTTTATCGGCTCGGGATTGGTAGTTTTCATGATTCCTCTAATGGGTCTGTTAATTTACGGCGTTTATTACGGAATAAAAAATAACAAAAGGGAAGTTCAAATTGTCTCTTTATGTATGATGCTTTTGCTGGTTGGATTTTCAAATTACTTCGCCATTTCTATCAGAGCAAATGCCAATCCACCAATCAATATGAATAAGCCCGGAGATGTATTTAGTATGTATTCATACCTAAACCGGGAGCAATACGGCGACAGACCATTAGTTTACGGACCTCATTTTGCTTCTTTTCCGGAAGATGTAATTGAAGGCAGTAAGCGTTGGTTTAAAGTAGGTGACAGATATGAGCACATCGGAAATAGAATTTCTTATGAATTTCCGGCAGAGGATAAAATGATTTTTCCGAGACTTGGCCACTGGCAGGAGGAAAGGCATGACAGAGCCTATAGAGCTCACTTAAACTTAGGGGCTAATGAAAATCCAAGCCTGAACGACAACTTTAAATATTTCTTTAATTATCAGCTTGGATATATGTATTTCCGCTATTTTATGTGGAATTTCTCAGGCCGGCAAAATGATATACAGGGGACTTTCCAAAACAACCATGGGAACTGGATAACCGGCATTCGCTTTATAGATGAAAGTAAAATTGGCCCCTTAGATAAGTACCCCGATCACTATAAAAACAATAAGGGTTATACGAAGTTTTATGCCTTACCATTTTTACTTGGATTTTTAGGTTTAGTATTTCAATTCAGGCAAAACAGAAAATATTTTTATGTCATTTTAGGAATGTTTTTATTTACAGGGGCTATCTCTATAATTTATTTTAATCAGCCTCCTGTAGAGCCCCGTGAAAGGGACTACTCGACAGTTGGTTCTTTTATAACTTACTCAATTTGGCTCGGTTTGGGGGTTGTCGCAATAGCCCATATTTTAAAGAATTATGTTTCTAAACTATTGGCCTCTCAACTTGCAATCGTAATTGCGCTTATAGCTCCTGTATTGATGGGTGTTAATGGTTGGGATAATCACGATCGCTCAAAAAGAACTGTCGTAAAAGATTTTGCTACCAATTATTTAGAATCGCTGGCACCTAATGCAGTTATCTTTACCCAGGGGGATAATGACACATACCCATTGTGGAATGTTCAGGAAGTCAATGGGGTTCGTCCTGATGTACGTATAGTTAACCTAAGCTTATTGGGAGTGGATTGGTATATAGACCAGTTAAACTACTACATAAACGAAGCTCCTCCATTAAAACTAAGCTTTGAAAGAGAACAATACTTATCAAATCGCCGGGATGTTGTAAGGTTCACCGAAAATCCTGCTTTAGGGCTTGATCAAAGTCGCTATTACAATATAAAAGAAATTATGCGATTTATCGCCAATGATGAACCAAGAACAAGAATACCTGACAGAGGCAGAGGTGGAAATATGGTTGATTATCTTCCGGTTAGAAGATTGTCTATTCCGGTTGACAGACAAGAAATTTTAGATTTAGGTATTGTTTCTTCAAACTTTGAAGATGAAATCATAGATGAAATTCGTTGGGAGTTGCCTAAAACTACCTTATTAAAGAATGACCTGATGACGCTTGACATTATTGCTAATAATCTTTGGGAAAGACCTATTTATTTTGCAGTATCCGTTAGTCCTGACACCTATCTCGGTTTAGAGAATTATTTTCAGCTGGAAGGGATGGCTTACCGCTTAGTTCCTGTTGAAACCCGTGCAGGTCAACATCAGGCCGGCAGAGTTGCTACTGATATCATGTATGATAATGTGGTGAATAAGTTTGCTTATGGAAATGCTCAGGATGGTGATGTATATTTAGATGAAACGACGCTGAGAATGGTGATGAATATAAGAAGCAACTTAGCCAGATTGGCAGAAGCTTTAGTGAATGAAGGCGAGAAAGAAAAAGCTACCGAAGTATTGGATTTATCCTTAAGGCAATTTCCAAAGGAAAATGCACCTTACAATATGTTCATGCTGAGATATCCGGAAATCTACTACAGAGCTGATGAAATAGAAAAAGCCAGAAGCCTTACCCGTGATTTAGCAACTATGTTTGAGCAGGAATTTTACTATTATTCTGCACCGGAAAACAGATCTCCGGCAAAATCCAGAAATGCTCAGCAAGCGGGTGCCGTTATTCAGGAATTGCTAAGAATTTCAAGCCTGTATAATGATGAAGAAATGTCCGATGAATTAACACAGAAATTTTCGCAAATGCAAAATGTAATGCGATAAACCTAAGTATGGCAAAAAATAATGATTTAATCTTCGGAAGGCTTCCGGTGCTCGAACAGTGTGAAGCCTCTGCACCTATTGAAAAAATATGGGTTCAAGCCGGTATGCAATGGAAAGACATGCCTGCCGTAAGGAAATATGCTGCAGATAATAACATTCCCTTACAAAGTGTACCTTTTCAGAAACTAAACAAAATGGTTAAAGGCAATCATCAGGGGGTTGTAGCTCAGATGGCTTTAGTCGATTATGTTAGTTTACAACAGCTGATAAATCATATTTATGATAAGGGTGAGGATCCTTTTTTAATCGTTTTAGAAGATGTTACGGATACCCGGAATTTAGGTGGGATTGCGCGCACAGCCCTTTGCAGTGGCGCTCATGGCATTGTTATTCCTAAAAAGGGTACTGCTATAATTCATGGAGAAACGGTAAAAAGCTCTGCCGGAGCTATTTTAAATATTGAAATTGCAAGGGAAAATACAATTTCTGATATTTTAGACATTTTAAAAAGCAATGGAATACCTGTTTATGGAGCAGATGCCGGCAGTAAAGAAAGTATGTATGATATAAACTGGAAAGAACCTTCAGCTATAGTTATGGGTGGAGAACAACACGGAATTTCACAAAAGGTAAAAGACGCTTGTAAAAGCATATTTTCTATCCCGATGCCCGGAAAGTTTGACTCTTTAAATGTAGGTGTTGCAACCGGTGTGGTTGCTTTTGAAGTAGTAAGACAAAGATTTTACCCTTCTTAATAAACTCATGCTTTTTCACTTAAAGCTTCCAACATCACTTTCGTCATTTTCTCCAGATCAAATTCATTCTTCCAGCCCCAATCCTTTGCAGCCTGCGAATCATCAATACTTTGAGGCCATGAAGCTGCAATTTGTTGCCTAAAATCAGGATTGTAAGTGATTTTAAATTCAGGATAAAACTTTTTAATGGTATTGTAAATTTCCTTTGGTGTAAAAGAAATAGCTGTAACATTATAAGAAGTCCTCACTTTTATATTTTCCGAAGGACTTTCCATTAACTCAATGGTAGCCCGGATTGCATCATCCATATACATCATTGGCAATCTCGTATCTTCTTCTAAAAAACACTCAAAATCTTCGCCTTTTACCGCTTTGTGAAAAATATCTACGGCATAATCAGTAGTACCTCCACCCGGCAAAGTTTTGTGACTTATTAATCCCGGATAACGAAGTGAACGTATGTCCAGACCAAATTTATGATAATAATAGTTGCACCAGCCTTCCCCTGCCAACTTACTAATTCCATAAACTGTTGTAGGTTCTGCTACCGTAAATTGTGGAGTATTATTTACCGGTGTGGTAGGGCCAAAAACAGCAATAGAGCTGGGCCAAAAAACTTTTTTAACCTCAAACTTGCGTGAAGCTTCCGCTATGTTAAAGAAGCCATTCATATTTATCTCCCATGCTCTTTGAGGATTCTCCTCCCCTTTTGCAGACAATAAGGCCGCTAAATGATAAATATGATCTACTTCCTCAAACTTCAAAATATCATCTAATCGCTTTCTGTCTAAAACATCCAGCTTGTAATGCTTGCCCTCTTTAAAAATCTCATTTTCCGGTTCTTTAAAATCTGAGGTAACTACATTTTCATCTCCATAGCGCTTCCTAAGCGTTAAAGTCAGCTCTGTACCAATCTGTCCACATGCACCTGTTATCAAAACTTTAGGCATAATTTTATTTTTTGTACTGCAAAAATAAGAAGCTTCACCATTTCCTTAACTTTATTTAAGAATAGTTGTTTTAATTTTTTGATAAATTCTAAATCCAAGCCCATTCATTAAACTAAAATCACCAATTCTTTTGTTTTAAAACTCCGAAAAATAAAAGGCCTTTTGCATCATGTTTTTAAAACTTCCTTTTCCTTTGCATGAAATTAACTAGTTAAAAATGCCTCCAAATAAAGTATTTTTCCCTCTTTTAATTGCTACCATCTTTTACTTTTTGAATCTCAAAGTATCTGAAGCGTCCGTCCAATGGAAGATAGAGATTGATAATGATTTGGTTTATATCTCCATAGAGGAAAGTGATTTTGAGTTGACACTCCCTTTAAATGCACTTTTGGAAACTGCACGTTCAACAATATATTTTAGGGAACAACACGCATCCTATCATTTTCAGCCGAAGCTCAAAGAAAGGTGCGATTATAACTTCCATGAATTTAAAATCAATGATAATAAGCTTGAAATTATCACGATTTCTAAAAACCGAAAATGTGCAGGCGATAAAAAAACAATACTGTTGGAAAAGCATGAAAACAAGGTGAAGCTCACTGTCCAATCTGACAGAAATTATGTACGTCTGAATCTTGCCTCAGAAAACAAAACACATTTTTACGGAGCCGGTATGCAGTTTTCGCATTTCAGATTAAACGGACATAGAATCCCGGTTTTTGTGGAAGAGCAGGGAATCGGAAGGGGTGATATGCCCTTGAGTTTGTTGACTGCATTTAGTGGAATAAAAGGGAATGCCTATTCAACCTACTTTCCTTTACCCTGGCTAATCGGCATTTCTGAAAAGAGCATGGGTTATGATTTGAAAAATAACGGATTGAGTTATCTCAATCTGACGGTAGATGATTTAGTTTCTTTTGAAGTTTTTTCTAATCAAATTGAAATAGATATTCTTTTTGCCAAAAATCCTGCTGATATACTCAGAAACTACACTCAAAAAAACGGAAGAATGAGAGAATTGCCTGAGTGGGCTTACGGCACATGGTTGGGTTTACAAGGAGGTAAAGAAAAAGTTATTGAAGTCACGGAAAGTGCATTGGCTGCCGGAAACCCGGTTACGGCTGTGTGGATTCAGGATTGGGTAGGAAAAAGACAAACGCCTATAGGTTCAAGACTTTGGTGGACCTGGAAAGCAGACTCCCTTTCCTATGGAAACCTCAAAGACTTCAATCAACACATGAATGAGAAAGGAGTTAAAGTACTGGGATACATAAATCCCTTTTTTACGGATACGGGTATCTATTTTGAACAGGGCATTAAAAACAGCTATTTTGTAAAAGGCAAAAATGGTGAACCCCTGGCATTCAGAAATCCGGGCATTACATTTTATCTGCTGGATATTTTTAATGAAGAAGCTAAAAAATGGATGAAAGAAATAATCAGAACTGAACTAATTGGTAATGGTTTCTCCGGATGGATGGCAGATTTTGGCGAGTGGTATCCTATTTCCGGTATTAAAAATATAGCCAACAATAATCTCACAGAATTACATAATTTATATGCGACTAAGTGGATAAAACTTAATTATGAAGTGATTCAGGCCTCGGAAAATCCTTCAGACATAGTTTTCTTTAACCGTTCAGGGTTCAGAAATACAGCCCATTATGCCGCTGCAATCTGGATGGGCGATCAGACTACAGATTTTGGAGAAAATGACGGTCTTCCCTCGGTAGTCACAGCTATGCTTTCTTCTGCAATGTCAGGCTTATCGAATGTCCATAGTGATATTGGAGGGTATACAAATGTTCATTTACCATTTCTGAGCATTATACGAGAGAAAGACCTGTTAAAAAGGTGGATAGAGTTAAACACTTTTAATATGATTTTCAGAACTCACGAAGGACTAATGCCTGACAGGAATCTACAAGTTTATGATAATACTGAAATTGAAAGTTTTTTTGCAAAATTCGGAAGTATACATTTTGAACTTCGTTTTTTGTTTAAAGAGCTTATGCAGCAATATGTAAATGAAGGGTTACCGGTTATCCGGCCATTATTCTGGAATTTTCCGGAAGATTCATATACCTATACCTTAAAAAATCAATTTATGCTTGGCAATGACTTGCTTGTAGCTCCTGTTCTGGAAGCTTTTCAGTTTACTAAAAAAGTCTATTTACCCAAAGGGGAATGGTACCATCCCTGGACTCAACAGCGAATAAACTCAAGTGGTGAATACATTCAGATAGACTGTCAATATGGAAATCCACCGGTATTTATACTTTCTGAAAGCCGGCATTTTGAAAAACTTCGGGCAATCTTTATATAGATAAGCGTTAACCTCTCTTAAGTTTCAAAGCACAAATATTTTGCTCAAACACTTAATATTTATTAATCCTCTGCTAATTTTTTAATTAAATTCTAAAAAATTGTTTGCTTCATGATTATATTTTAATTTTATGTTTTTACATAGGCTTACTTCTTAAAAAAGCACAAATGAAAGGTGAAAACTTTATTGAAGAGTTGATAAATGCGTTAAATCCTTCCGAAAAGCGATATGTGAAACTTTACTTAAAGCGGAATACTCCGGAAAGTAAGGACAATAACTACTTGAAGTTGTTTTTGATTTTGGAAAAGAATATTGATATTACAGACAAAGAAATCATACGTCAATTCCCCAAAAAATTTACAGCGAATCAACTTTCAGTTACGAAATTCTACCTGACGAATCAAATTTTAAAAGCACTTGAAAACTTTCAGTATGAAAAAAGTAAAGAGCAAAAAATCCGAAGTGGTTTAAGTCATGTATCTATTCTTTTTTCAAAATCCATGTATGATCAAAGCCTCAAATTATGTAAAAAGCTTCATCAGGCTGCAATAAAAAATGACTTGTTATTTTATCAGTTGGAAATAAAACTTTGGGAAGCAAAAATTCTATCAAAAAAAGTAGAATCAAAAAATCCGGAGGCAATCATTGAAAAAACTTTCCGGGATTTAAATGCCATTTCTGACTCATTAAACACTTATATAAAACTTCAGGAAATAGATTATTTGATTCTATTGCAAAATCAGCGAGGCGGACTTACCAGAAAACCTGAAGAAGAGCTGAAAATAAAGGAATGGGTGAAAAAAGTAGAAGCCTCTAAAACCGAAACGCTGGGAAGCTTTAAAAATGAATACCTGTATCATCACATTCTAAGCCTTGGCTACTACCAACTTCAGGATACCGATAAAAACTTTCAGCATAGAAAAGGCCTGATAGAGTTATTTGATAAGTATGAGGAAATGAAAACCACCTTTGCTGATGAGTATATTTCTACTTTAAACAACTTTATCTTAGTCTGTGGCATTCAAAAAAAAGAAGAACAGTTTTTTGATTATCTGCAAATACTAAAAAGCTATACCTCAAATGATAGGAATTTAATCACTAAAGTACTTTATACCGCCTACACTCAGGAATTACTTTATTATTATAATAACAAAAACTATACTGCTGCTCTGGAGCTTATTCCAAAAATCGATACCTTTCTAATTGAGCATGAAAAAGGAATTCCACTTTCCAGCAAAATGCTTTTTATGTTTTTAATAACGGGTATATATCTGGGTTCCGGTAAAAAGGAAAAAGCTCTGGAATGGAATAACCGTTTTTTAAACTATCCGGATGCAGAAAAAATTTATGACCTGTACCTCTATTCCAGAATTTTTCAAATAATGATACATTTTGAAATGGGGAATCAGATATTGGTAAACTCTCTGTTGAAATCAATTTACAGACATTTACTTCAAAATGAGCGACTTTATCTTTTTGAAAAGAAACTTATTGCCTTTTTAAAGAACATCCTTAAGGATAACAACAAAATCAAACAATACTTTCTGGAGATGTTGAACGATATCAAAACACTAAAAAAAGACCCTTACGAGAAAAAAGCTTTTCAGTACTTTGATTTTGAAACCTGGTTATCTAAAAAAATAGAATTGCTGAATTAAGGAACGACTATATTAAAATCCCTGTCTCTGATTGTAAGGGTGGCATTTCCATTGCAATCGCCGTTACCATAATCAATAGTTCTTTCATCTAAGCCGTCAGGTCTGATTTCCAATATGCCTTGTCTTACCCAGCGACACCCGACTTTAACATTCAGGGGGGCAATAATTTCAAGATCATAGTCTCTGCCATTTGCATCTGTCCCCTCAGCCGTACCGGTAATATTATAGACATCATCCCAGGGAGTAGCAGTGTCTGAACCCTCAACCCATTCTCTGATTCTGTTTGAGTTCCAAAAAATCTGTCCATCCGGAGAGTGAATAATACCATTCGTTTCTGTTATTGCAAAATGTAAATTTCCGGCAGCATTTAAACCTAAGTTTTCAACCTCCTGCAGCCCCTCAACCAACATATCATTTACATAGTAATTTTCAGGTACTATAGAAATAAATGTACCCGGCTCAGTATAGGGCCCGGACATATCAGCTATTAACTTGCCTCTTCTTTGCCTGCCATCTGCACCCGGACAATTAACATTCCCAAAATCTACCTCTATGGTAATCGGGAAAGTACCATCAAATGGACTGATAGTAACAGTTGGACAGGAAGAAGAGCTTTTAAAATTATCTCCGCCCAAAGTGGCAGAATTCAGTACCTGACCGTAAATATCAGCAAAAATAGCTTCTGACAAGCTGCTATCCTGTGCGGTACTGGTATCCCATCTGTCACGAAGATTACCATCACAAGCTGTTAAAAGAAACAAACACAAGACCGGCAAAATTTTAATTTGCTTTTTCATAATTGATATATTAAGGTTGATAAAACTAAGAATTCTTTTGGTTTTTTATTCTTACAACTAAAAATTATTATCAATTTTGATGCCAAATCATTCAGTCAATTTTGGCTGATTTTTTGGTCAAACCCAAACATATTTAGTATTTTGTTAAAAAAAGAAGATGTTAAAAATTCAAAACTATATAAACGGCAAACTCATTGATCCCATATCGAATAATTATATAGATAATTATGAACCGGCAACAGGAAAGGTATTCAGCCAAATAGCCCAATCCGGTGCCACGGATGTAGAAAATGCTGTTGAAACTGCCCGAAAAGCTTTTCCTTCATGGTCTGAGCTGAGTGCTGACGACCGGGCAGTGTGCATGGATAAGATTGCGGATTTGATATTAAAAAATCTGGATGAGCTTGCCCTGGCTGAGTCTAAAGATAATGGGAAACCGATTTGGATGGCTAAACAAGTAGACATTCCCCGGGCATCTAAAAACATGTCCTTTTTTGCCTCTGCAATTCGTCAGTTTCACAGTGAATTTTACCAAAGCAGCAATCAAATTTATAACTATGTGTTGCGTCAACCCCTTGGAATTATTGGAGCTATTTCTCCCTGGAACCTGCCATTATATCTTTTCACATGGAAAATAGCTCCGGCTCTGGCTGCCGGCAACTGTGTAATTGCCAAACCCTCAGAAGTTACCCCTTACACCGCTTATCTCTTTAGCAAAATTTGCATAGAAGCCGGTTTGCCGGCAGGGGTTCTGAATATAGTTCACGGGTATGGAGGAGAAGTTGGTGAAGCTATTGTAAAACACAAGGAAATTAAAGCCATAACCTTCACCGGAGGCACCTCCACCGGAAAACATATTGCAGGCATTGCCGCACCCATGTTGAAGAAACTCTCACTGGAACTGGGAGGAAAAAACCCTACCATCGTTATGGATGATTGCAATTATGAAAAAACAGTAAAAGAAACTGTCAGAGCAGCTTTCGCCAATCAGGGAGAAATCTGTCTTTGCGGCTCCAGAATACTTGTTCATGAAAAAATTTATGAGCAGTTTAAAAAAGATTTTATTGAGGAAACAAAAAAACTCAAAACCGGCTCTCCCTATGATGACAGCAGTAAAATAGGAGCCATAGTTTCGGAGCAACATTTTAAGAAAATTCTTTCTTATATTGAATTAGCCGAAGAAGAAGGCGGTAAATTGCTCACCGGAGGCAAAGCGTTTAATCCGGGAGGTGAGTTTAAAAATGGTTGGTATATTGAGCCGACTGTTTTTGAAGGACTACCACAAAATTGCCGCACAAATACTGAAGAAATTTTTGGTCCGGTAGCAACTTTACAATCTTTTAAAAATATACAGGAAGCAATTGAATTGGCTAATGGAACTGAATATGGACTGGCAGCAAGCATCTGGACAGAGAATCTGAGCGCGGCCCATCAGTTAGCGGCTAAAGTAGATTGCGGAATCATATGGATTAATGCCTGGTTAGTCAGAGATTTGCGCATCCCCTTTGGAGGCATGAAACAATCCGGTGTGGGTCGGGAAGGTGGAGAAGAAGCACTAAAGTTCTTTACTGAACCTAAGAGTGTTTGTATGAAATTTTAGTTCTTATCATTTATTTCTCTATTTTTAAGACCTCCTATCTATTATGAAAAAAAGAAAGTATAACAAGGTTAAAAATATTAAAGTCGGTATGCCGCCGGGAAGCCTTGTATTCACCGGCCAAAAGAAAATGGATAGCAGCCTTATTACCTTAATACAATATAATGAGCAGGAGTATTTTGAAAAGCAGTATGAAAATATTGAAGATGCTTTGGATTCAATGAATGAATTTACCGGTGTAAACTGGCTAAACATAGATGGCTTGCACGATGAAGAACTGGTTGAAAAAACCGGGGCATACTTTCAAATTCACAAACTTTGTCTGGAAGATATTTTGAGCATCAACCAAAGACCTAAGCAAGAAGATTATAAAAGCTATTTATTTATAGTGCTCAAAATGATTTCATTAGATAAAGACAATCAGGAATTGGATCCGGAGCAGGTCAGTCTTTTATTAAAAGAAAATCATCTGGTAACTTTTCAGGAAAAAAGTGGAGATGTTTTTCAGCATGTACGCAAAAGAATACATGAAGGCAAAGGGAATATTAGAAAAAAGCAAACAGATTATCTGATGTATGCCTTACTGGATGCAATAGTTGATTATTACTACGTAATACTTGAACATTACGGAGAAAAAATTGATGAAATTGAATCGCAGTTGTTAGACAATAGTGAAAAAAACATCATGCACCAAATTCATCATGTACGAAAAGAGATTTTATTTATAAGACGCTCTGTATATCCTCTCAGAGAAATGATTCATCAACTGCAGCAATATGAAACGGAATTTATTAAATCTGAAAACAAGGTTTTTCTTAGAGATTTGTACGATCACACCATACAGATTATAGAAACCATAGAAGTTTTCAGAGATATGGCTTCCGGTTTATTAGATATTTATATGAATACCCTTTCCCACAGGATGAACGCCATAATGAAGACTCTCACAATCATAGCGACTATTTTCATTCCATTGACATTTATCGTAGGTATTTATGGGATGAACTTTGAGTACATGCCTGAATTGGCCTGGAGGTGGGCTTACTTTGCAATTTTGGGGTTTATGACTTTAGTCGTCATGGGTATGCTCTTTTATTTTCGAAAAAGAAAATGGCTTTAGCTTCCTTTAAGAGGCTGAAAAGCATGAAATAAAAGTCCATTTTTATTTCCTGTTATTGAAAAAAAACCTATCTTTGCGACCACCTTTTTTAAAAGGGTTATTTTTAACAATCAAAAGATTAATTAAAACTTATGTCTGTAAAAATTAGATTACAGCGACACGGTAGAAAGAAGAGGCCCTTCTATTTTATAGTAATAGCCGATTCCCGTGCACCAAGAGACGGAAAATTTATTGAGAAAATAGGAACGTATGATCCTACCACTGTACCAGCAACAATTGAGTTGAACGGTGACAGTGCGCTAAATTGGCTAGAAAAAGGCGCTCAGCCTACACACACAGCGAGAGCAATTTTATCGTACCGGGGTGTTATGTACAGAAAGCACTTAGCACGCGGAATTCGTAAAAATGCGCTTACTCAGGAAGAAGCAGATAAATTATTTGAAAAATGGATTGAACAGAAAGATTCAAAAATCAATAATAAAATTGAGACGCTTCAGGAAACCATGAATAAGGAAAGACAGCAAAGAGAAGAAGCGGAAGAAAAAAAGCGTCTTGAAATCTTAGCTCAGCAACAACCACCTCAGGAAGAAGCAGCAGAAGAAGAAGTTGCAACTGAAGAGCCTGCACAGGAAGAGGCTGCTCCGGAAGCTGCAACAGAAACTACTGAAGCACCTGCAAAAGAAGAAGCTACAGAAGAGCCTAAAGCTGAAGAGCCTAAGGCAGAAGAAGCTAAAACTGAAGAGCCTAAGGCAGAGGAAGCTAAAGCTGAAGAAGCTCCTGTTGAGGAAAAGAAAGAGGAGAAAAAATCAGAGGAAGCACCGGCTGAAGAGAAGAAAGAGGAAAAAACTGAAGAGCCTAAAGCTGAGGAAACTCCTGCTGAAGAAAAGAAAGAAGAGAAAAAAGAAGATAAGTAGTTTTAAATATAATCCTATGGAAGCAGTAAATCATACCCCCATAGGTAAAATTACGAAAACGCACGGTTTAAAAGGTGAAGTTCGCATAAAGCTGAACTTCACCTTTTTATTTCCTGAAAACTATGCACCTGAAGTACTTTTTTTAGGTGACAATCACACCAAGCCTATCCCCTTTTTTGTAGAAAACTTCAATGCTGTCAAGGAAAATGAAGCGATCGTGAAATTTGAAGACATTTCTGACAAGGACGATGCCGAAAAATTAAAAAACTTGTATTTCTTTACTGATGAAGAAGAAAGCCGACTCTTTATAGTAGAAAATGAAGAAAGCAAACTGAGCTACCTGTCAGGATACCGTTTGCTGGATGAACAACAAAACATCATTGGTACCATAGATACTATCAGAATTTTACCGGCTCATCCGGTTGCTGTCTTACACATTAAAAATGAAGAGGTTTTAATTCCCTTACACAATGACTTGATACTAGAGATTAGAAAAGAATCAAAGGAAATTGTAATAAAAATTCCGGATGGTCTTTTATCCTTATATAATCTGTAAGAAATGCATTTTGATATAATAACAGCCCAACCCGATTTACTTAGTGGACCTTTTTCTCACTCCATACTTAAACGGGCTATAGACAGAGGTTTGGCAAGTATAAAAATTCACAACCTGAGAGATTATGGTATTGGACCTCATAATCAAATTGATGATTATCAATACGGAGGCGGGGCCGGAATGGTCATGATGATAGAACCCATAGCCGCGATTATTGAAAAACTGAAATCTGAGAGAAAGTATGATGCCGTAATTTATATGACTCCTGACGGTGAAAGGCTAAATCAACAAAAAGCAAACCGCTTATCACTTTTAAAAAATATCATTATTTTGTGCGGGCATTATAAAGGCATAGATGACCGGATTCGTGAATTATTTATAAGTGATGAAATATCTATCGGTGACTATGTTCTATCCGGCGGAGAACTGCCGGCAGCTGTATTAGTTGATTCAATCATCAGATTATTGCCGGGTGTATTAAATGATGAAACTTCTGCTCTTTTTGATTCTTTTCAGGATAATCTGCTGGCACCTCCTGTTTTTACCCGTCCGGCAGAGTATAAAGGCTTAAAAGTTCCTGAAATATTGCTTTCCGGCCATGAAAAGAAAATCCAGGAATGGCGGCATCTGGAAGCGATAAAAAAAACAAAATCAAAAAGACCGGATTTACTTGATGAATAATTCAAAATAAATATTCAAAATTCAAAAGAATAATTTATCTTTGCAAACTCTTAAAAGAATCAATCATGGATATAATAAAAACCTTAGAAAAGGAATTAATACAAGACAAGAAACTACCTGACTTCAAAGCAGGTGATAATATTACTGTCAATTATAAAATTGTAGAGGGTGATAAAGAGAGGCTTCAGCCTTTCCGTGGTGATGTTTTACAGAGAAAAGGATCCGGATTATCGGCAACTTTTACTGTTAGAAAAATATCCAGTGGTATTGGTGTTGAGCGTATTTTTCAATTACACAGCCCAAACATTGACAGCATTGAGATAAATAAGAAAGGTAGAGTAAGAAGAGCTAAAATTTTCTATTTAAGAAATTTAAGAGGTAAAAAAGCTCGTATTCAGGAAAAAAGAAGATAAGCACTTCAGTATTTATCATTACATTACTGATACTTCATCTGCTTTAACAGATATATTTAGCCGGATTTTAAATAATCCGGCTTTTTTTTTGATAAATTTTTCCAAATTAAATTGATATGCAATTCTTTTATCACATAATAGATATATTAAAGATTTTCACAACCAATTCATTATAAAATAGCTGCTTCAAATCATTATACTCTTACAATCCTTTTACTGATGTGCTGTAAAGCTTGTGAAAAATGCTTAACAATTTATTAACTTAGTGCAGTTTAAAATCTTAATTAAATTAAAATCTAAAAATGAAACAAATAGCAAGCTTTTTCTTTGCAATGACTGTGTTTTTAAGCCCTTCATTTGCTGACTGTAGCGGCAACAGATACGCTGCGGAAATCTTCTCTGATGTTAATGTTACAACAGACATAGAGTATGGATACAACCCAAATTCAGAAACGACCCTGCGACTTGATTTTTATGAAGGCATGGGAGATACTGAAACCAACAGACCGTTAATCATAATGATACACGGCGGAACCTTTATTACCGGCTCCAAAAGTGCAGCTGACATGGTTTATATGTGTGAAAACTTTGCAAAAAGAGGCTATGCTGCAGCTTCTATTAACTACAGTCTTGGAATTTCCGGAATTTCTGAAACCGATTTATTTGTGGCCGTTGTAAAAGCTGTTCATGATGCTAAAGCAGCTATCCGCTTTTTCCGAAAAGAGGCTGCAGAAAATGCAAATCCTTTTGGAATAAATCCTGATAAAATTTTTATTGGCGGATATTCTGCCGGCGCTATTACTGCCGTGCAAGTAGCTTACTTAAAAGATGACAGCAGTCCAATCAGCTCAAATTTACAAACAGCTTTAGATAATCAAGGTGGAACTTTGGAAGGTGAGTCCGGAAATGCAGGTTATTCAAGTAGTGTTGCCGGTGTTTTTAACATCTCAGGCGGAATACATAAATTAGACTGGATGGAAGTTGGCGATGTACCAATTGTGAGTGTACACGGAGACAGCGACAATACCGTTCCTTACGGATTTGGAGATGTGGGTGTAGGCGGCATTAACCTCACTACCCTTCATGGTGGCTTTGACATCAATGAGCACGCCCCAACATTAGACATTCGCTCAGCTTTATATACTTATGGAGGCGGCGGACACGAAGCTCCGATTATAGCAGATAGTCTTAATACTACCTTTACTTTTGGTGCAGACTTTTTATATGATGAGGTTTGTGTAGGTACTTCTGTTGAAAACTTTATCCATTCTAGTACTTCAAACATTACAGTATATCCAAATCCATCTAATGGTACATTTAATCTGAATTTTATAAATACTCAGGAGTCTAAAACCTATGAGTTGTCTCTTTATAACCTGGAAGGTCGCTTGCTCGAAAACAAGCAAATAAATGCAACAGATAACACAAAACTTGATTTCAGCAACTACAATAACGGATTATACTTATTACAGTTAACCGATGCTGACGGAAGTACTATTACTAAGAAATTACAAATACAATAAATTTTACGACAGAAAATGTCGCAAAAACATTATTAAAAACAGGCTGTCTTACGTAAAGATGGCCTGTTTTTCGTTTATGCTATTATAAGTTGATTAGCTTTACCCTTTGAAAAATTGGCTATTTTTAAAAACAATCTGTTAAAAGTGACGAATCTCAGGTATGATATAATTATAGTAGGAGCCGGTTTTGCCGGAATTGGTATGGCTATTTCACTTTTAAAAAATGGCATCACGAATTTTGCGATACTTGAAAAAGAAGATGAAATTGGAGGCACCTGGTATGTAAATACTTATCCCGGATGTGCCTGTGATGTTGAGTCTCATTTATACTCATATTCTTTTGAACCAAAAACTGACTGGACAAAGACATTTCCCGATCAAAAAGAGATATTGGAATACCTGAAGCATTGTGTAGAAAAGTATAATCTTCGGGAAAAAATTCAAACGAATACCATAGTTACCGAAGCTTTATATGAAGAAACAAATGCAGAGTGGCAAATCAGGACAAATACGGATGCACTTTTTTCCTCAAAAATCTTTATCCCGGGAACGGGTGGATTAAGCAAAGCTGCTTATCCGGATATCAAAGGAATGCACACATTTCAGGGTGTCAGTTTTCATACTCAAAAATGGAATCATGATTATTCATTAAAAGGAAAAGATGTAGTTATAGTCGGCACAGGAGCCTCAGCCATTCAAATAGTGCCTGAAATAGTAAGGGAAGTAAAACAACTTTATATCATACAAAGAACTCCTCCATGGATATTACCCAAAAAAGATAAAAACTTTTCAAACTTCAAAAAAAACATTTTTAGAAAAGTGCCATTTTTTAGATACCTCTACAGAGAACGTTTATATTGGTTACATGAGATAGTTGCCTTTGGTTTTGTCAAAAAACCAATAATTCTAAAATGGGCTTCATTTATATCCAAAAGATTTATTAAAAAAAGTGTAAAAGACCTTGATTTACAGAAAAAGTTAATTCCGGATTATACGATGGGGTGCAAAAGAATTTTACTTTCCAACGACTACTACAAAAGCCTGAATGCCGAAAATGTAAAACTGATAGCAGAGCCTGTGACTGAGATAAATGAAACATCTGTAATCACTGATTCGGGTAAAAATATAAAAGCAGATGCAATTATTTATGCCAGCGGATTCAATGTTACGGAATACTTATCGGACATTAAAATTAGAGGGAAAGCCGGGTTGCTGCTGAGTGATTTATGGCAGGGATCGGGTACGGCATATTTAGGTACAGCTGTCCATGGTTTCCCAAATATGTTTATGCTCACGGGTCCGAATACGGGCTTAGGTCACAATTCTATCATTCACATCATAGAATCACAAGTCAATTACATTTTGCAGGGAGTAAAAAAGATTCTCTCAAAACAATATGCAGCATTAGAAATTAAAGAGGAAGTGCAAAATAACTACAATCAGAAACTGCAGAAAAAAATGAAAAAAACGGTATGGCAAACCGGCGGCTGCATCAGTTGGTATCAGGACGATCGGGGCAACAACCCGACCTTATGGCCCGGATATACGGTAACATTCCGGAAAAAAACGGCTAAATTTAAAGAGGATGAGTGGTTGAAAGAGAAAATATAATTTCATCATTTAAGTCGTAATTGTTTTAAAATTTAAGCTAATTCGGATTTGTAACCCAAAATTTTGGTAGAATTCTACACTATTACAAATGATCTGATAATGGTTAAAATTGAATTTGATTTTGCTGATATGACTGTAATTTGTTCGTTTTGGTGGTAGGTGTTGAATGTTGTAGTGTATTTTGTGAATGTAGAGACGTTGCATGCAACGTCTCTACACCGCAACGTCTCTACTGCTAAACGACAGGGTCACGAAAATGTACAGTTTTTTGTATTGTTCTAATTCTGCGTAAATTAAATTAGCTAAATAAAAATTTTCAGCATTTTATATTATTTTCCTTATAGTAAATTTAATTTTTTTACCCTCTGGTAATTTGTGAAATGTTTTTTTTATGTATTTTATTACGTTCTATGTTTAGTTTTTTTTAAAATTCAAACCGGTTTGGCAATAGATATTGGTTGATGATTAAATTTTATTAATTTTGTTTAAAGCATTTTAGCATGATCGATTATAAGTCAATAATAAAACGAAACCCAAATAAAAGATTTGGGAAGCCATGTGTACGTAATACGAGAATCACTGTATTTGATGTGCTTGGATGGTTAGCGGCAGGAATGACGCATGAAGAGATTATTATAGATTTCCCGGAACTTACTGTTGATGATATTAGAGCCTGTCTGGCCTACGCAGCTGACAGAGAGCATAAACTAAAACATGCTTCATGAAATTTCTGTTTGATCAAAACATTTCATTTCGCATAGTAAAAAAAATAATTGACCATTTCCCTAAGTGTAAGCATGTCTCTGAATGCGGATTAATGGATTCTGAAGATTCTGATATTTGGAATTATGCTAAATCAAATTATTACTCAATCGTCACTTTTGATTCTGATTTTTATGATATCAGTTTAATTAATGGACATCCTCCAAAAATTGTTTGGATTCGTGCCCGAAATCTGACAACAGAAGAAATAGCCAAACTTTTGATTCTAAATAAAAATGTTATTGACAAATTTTTACATGATGAAGACTACAAAGAATTGTCATGTATAGAAATTGAATAAACCATCACTACCACCTTTCGTCATAGTCTTCATTCTACTCCTCTCAGTTGGGCTTATGCTTGAATAATTTTGAAATTAATTTGTTCCATTTTGTATTCTTGAGTTAACAACATAAGCTTCATTTCAATACTGAAAAAAGTTTCATAACCTGATGATTAGAATATTTCAAGTTTTCCAGGAATACTTTCAGACAGAGGATAGCCTTTAAATTCAAATTAAAGCCCACCAGACTTGGGTGGCAGCTACAATTAATTTTTTATTACTTCATTCAAAAAAAACAAACTCGATTTCGAATTCGCACCAATCCCGAAGGGATTAAAATAACCCCGTATGAAATGCGGGGCTAATACCCATCAGTCCACCACAACCCGTGGAGCGGGTTGAACTTAAAGTAAATATTCCTCTTTGTATTCAACTCCATGTTCTTTCAGAAGCTCAATGAAATCAGATTTGAAAGAAACTTTTTTGTGGTGTTCTTCCTGGTTTTTGATGTATTCAATCAACCTGTCTTTTTCACTATAAGAGTATGTAAAAGCACCATACCCCTCCTGCCAACCTCCAAAATTTGTAAACAATTGTTTTTCCTTAATATAATCACTGCTTGCCAATTTGATATCTTTCACCAGGTTGGACAATGAAACTGTAGGGTGAATATGTGTTAAAATATGCAAGTGATCTTCTACTCCATTGATTCGATAAAGATGACAGTTTTTCTTTTCTAAAATCCCCCAAATGTACTTAAAAAGTTTAGGTCGGTTTTCTTTAAAAAGAACTCTTTCTCTGCTTTTAGTACTAAAGACAATTTGATAAAGAATTTGTGTGTATGTACTCATAATGTCACTTTTTATTCAACCCCTCTCCGGGGGTTGGTGCTGTATGTATGTCACTGCCACCCGTTTCACAGGTGGTTTTTCACATTGAAGCCCTTCGGGCTTCCGCTCATTTTTTAATAGTTTGTTATGAAAAACAATTACATTAAATGCTAAATTATTATATAAATATACATATAAATTATTAATAGGCTTTATTTTATTCTGACTTTTCATTAAGCTAGTTTTATTAAAATCTGTTTAGCCGGGCATTACCAAAACCGAAGGGATTGAAATAAACCCGCATGCAATGCGGGGCTAATACCCAACAGTGCAACACAACCCGTGGAGCGGGTTGAACTTAAAAAGCAATTTATTGACTTACTTGAAAATTTCCGAGAGCTTAGTAGAGTTCTGCATCATTACATATGACCTTATAATGGTTGAATGTAAATATGATTTTGGTGATATAGTTGCAATTTGTTCGTTTTTGTTGGTAGGTGATAAAAGTGGTGGTAGTGTATTTTGTGAATGTAGAGACGTTGCATGCAACGTCTCTACACTGCAACGTCTCTACAATTGATGCATAGTGCAATGCATGAGATCCACCTAGTTTACAATACCCAAAACCTTCGAAATTATTCCCCAAAAATTCATGTCCATATTCCAACCCGGGCAGCAGCCCCCGCGTGAGGGATAGTAGCGGAAAGCCCGGAGCGACGGAGGAGCGAGGACTTGGAGCGGATAGCCCGACCCGAAGGGGCACGCCCAAATTCCGTTAAAGATTCAGGGTCTTCTACTGTAGAAAAAACAATCCTTAACAATTCGTTAACACATTTGTGTGATGATGTCTGTACCTTTGTGGAAAATATCTATACATGATGAGTTTTGAATTATCAATGAGCACTAAAAAGTGGCAATTTAATTTCCG
>REEL01000174.1 GCA_007695095.1 Chitinophagaceae bacterium
CAGTCATGTTTTGCTGAATTTCAGCTTCCGTCCTTACCGAAGACCAGTATCTTACATCATCAATATAACCGTTAAAAGATCTATTTCCCCATTCTGTATTTTTACCGATGGTAAAGTCTATGGAAGACATACTGACTTTACCTGTATAGATACCTTCATTCACTAAAATACCGTTATGATATAGTTTTACAAATGATGTATTAGTAGAACTCTCGTGTTCATATGTTACAGCAACATGAGTCCATATGTTTTTTTGTAAAGGATGAGGTGATTTTAACTCGCAATGATTAAATCTACAACCATTATTGGGTAATGTAATCATAAACCCCAATTCCCTATCTGAACCTCCTGCACGAATTTCCCAACCCTGTCCGCTTGAGTGTTTTCCAACAACAGGATCGTTAAAAAAATTATTTCCAAATCCTAAAGGCAAAAACCAGGTTTCAATAGTAAAAGAATCTCTTAAATTTAAACTGCTGTGATGCGGTACCTGAATAACATCATTTTGATGTTTAAAGTGAATCATATTACCGGCACCCCGAATATTCTTAGTTTGCTTAATATCAATTTTATCAGCTAAAGTATCTTCTATATAACCAAATTTGTAAAATAAAACTCCACCAATAATAATCATGATAACTGCAGTAATTCCAAGTGCTCGGGTAGTGTTAAATTTTTGTCTTAACGAAAGCTTTAAATGAGGCTTTTTATACGGTTTCATTTTTTTGGATTTTAAATCATCTTACGAAATGAAACCGAAATTGTTTCTATTTTGAGTTATCAAAATAAATTAAATCATGTATATATATTGCAATAAAAAGAACCCACTTATAAAGATTATTTATATTCATGAGACTCAACAGCGGCATCTATGCCACGATTAAGCAACTCATCTTTCATGGGTATTAATTCCAACTCAGTACCATGCTTAACAGTTGCCTGACCTTTAAAATGAATGAGGAGGGAACACTGTTCAGCCTGTTCAGGACTATGCCTGCAAACTTCCATTAATGATTCTATTACCCAATCAAAAGTATTTACATCATCATTATAAACAACCAGTTCACATGGCGATAAGACATCTTCCAAAACATCTGTATCTTCATTAATCTGTTCTTTAGTTTGAAAAATGAATGTAGACATAACTAATTAAATGTTTTAACTAATTTAAGAAAAAAATTGTAAATCGAAAAGAATTAACTCAAATTAATAATACTTATAACCTCATCTCTTTTAAGACCTAATTTATCAGCTAATCGGTCAAAAATCTGGCTTTCATTGCCATAAGTAAGCTCTAAGTCTTCGTTATTCAAGGTTTTGAATTGCTTTTTGATATTTTTAGCAATTTTGGACCAGTTATCAGGAGTTTTAATTTTTCGTAAAGCTTTTTGTTCTGATGTTGCTATATCACCGGCTTTGTCAATTAAGACTAAAGCGCCTGCAACAGCTAATCCGGCTACAATACCAGCCATAATGTTCGAAAGATTTTGTGCCATAATTATATATTTATAAATTAACTAATAGAATCTCTTACTCTTTGTGAATATGCTCTTATTGCTTTTGATAATTCCAAGTCATCACTTTCCATCTTTTCAATTATCCAAATTGCAGCTGAAACATGTGTAAGTTGCTCCCCTTCATCTTTTCCATCGACTTCAATTTCTGGTGTATCTTCATTAAGAATAGACTCTTCTGCAGCTTTTAGTTCATCCAACTCATACAAATTAACAAGTTTTTTTATCACAGCTAATTTCATGCTCTAATTTTTTAAATTATCTAACATTTCAACTAACTTCTCTTCTTTCGTAGTAGCCGTTCCTTCAATAAGCTCTCCATTCTTAAAGGTTCCAAAGAAAGGCAAATTGTCAACACCTGCTTTTTTTCTGGCTTCAGGACTTTTTTCAGCATTTACATCCAAAAAAGTTATATCCTTGTAACGCTCATCTTCTGATAATCTTTTAAATTTAGGCGTAAATAATCTACAACTGCCACACCAATCTGCAAAATACTTAACAATTACCAATTTATTATCAGCCAATGCATTTTCAAAATCATTATCTGTCTTAAGTTCTACTGCCATTTTTATTATTTTTAAACAAAATTAATCAATTTATCTTTTCTATGTGAAATTCAACAGCTTTTTAAAATTCCTGAAAATCTAACATTATGTCTAATGTACATTTTATTATAAGAGTTTATGGTATCTTTATAAAAGAAGGCAATTTACTAACAGTTGCAGAAAATTATAACAATCAGGCCCTCGTAAAATTTCCGGGCGGAGGTTTGCAGTTTGGAGAAGGTATTAAAGATTGTTTGAAAAGAGAGTGGAAGGAGGAAACCGGATACGAAGTTGATAAAGCCGAACATTTTTATACAAATGACTTTTTTCAGGCCTCTGCATTTCACAAAAACAGTCAGGTCATTTCTATGTATTATCTTGTTGAATGCAATGGACTGAACTTTAATTCTATTCCAAATGAAAAAAAAATAACCTACAATTGGCAGTCTTTAGATTCTTTGGATCTTAATCAATTTACACTTCCAATTGACAGGAAAGTAGCAGAATTACTTTATAAAACATATAGTACAGATTCTGCAAATAATAAAATATAGAAAAAAATGAAAAAAATATTACTCACAGGAGCAAACGGATATATTGGTAAAAGAATCCTACCGGTACTTATCAATAAGGAGTATGATGTTTATGCAGTTGTTAGAGACCCGAATCGAATTAAAATACCAAAAGAAATTGCTCAACAAGTAACTCTTCTAAAAGCAGATCTTTTAAATGAAGATGATGTCAACAATCTGCCAACGGATATTGACTTAGCCTATTTTTTAGTTCATTCAATGTCCGGTGGCAGCAAATTTTCAAATACCGAACAAAAAATAGCCGAAAATTTTAAACACTACTTAGATAAAACCCAAGCAAAACAATGTATATACCTGAGTGGAATTTCTAATGACGATGATCTATCTGAACATCTTAAATCCAGACTTGATGTAGAAGAAATTTTAAGTAAATCAAAAGTTCCCGTAACTATACTCAGAGCAGCTATAATCATTGGTTCGGGAAGCGCTTCTTTTGAAATCATTCGGGATTTAACTGAAAAGTTACCGCTTATGATTGCTCCTAAATGGATTGATAATTATTGCCAACCTATAGCCGTCAAAGATGTTATCTACTATCTCACAGAAATAATTGATAAGGAAAAAGCTTTAAATCAAATCTTTGACATTGGAGGGCCAGAAGTTCTTACATACAAACAAATGATGCTGGAATTTGCAAAAGAAAGGCAGCTGAAAAGATATATCTACACCGTGCCGGTTATGACACCTAAGCTTTCGTCCTACTGGCTTTATTTTATCACCTCTACCTCTTACCCATTAGCTCAAAATCTGGTGGACAGCCTGAAAAATAATGCGGTTTGTGAGATAAAAGGTATTGATGAATGTGTTCCCTTAAATAAAACAAGCTACAATGATGCTTTAAAATTAGCCTTTCAAAAAATTGAACAAAATGCAGTTGCTTCAAGCTGGAAAGATGCTATGCTCACAGATAAAATAAATAATGTTTTTTCCGGTATGATTGAAATTCCAAAACATGGTTGCCTTAAAGATGAAAGGCGTCAAAAAATAGAAGCCGGAAAAGTAAATGAAGTTCTGGATAAAATCTGGTCTATTGGAGGAGATAATGGTTGGTACTATATGAATTGGGCCTGGAAAATCAGGGGTCTTATAGACAAAATGGTAGGTGGAGTAGGTGTCAGAAGAGGCCGAAGAAGTCCTACTGACCTGGCAGTAGGTGATGCTTTAGATTTTTGGAGAGTCATATTGGCTGATAAAAAAGAAAAACGATTAATCCTCTATGCTGAAATGAAATTACCCGGCGAGGCATGGTTAGAATTTAGTATACAGGAAGATAAAAACGGTGAGTTTTACGTCAATCAAAATGCTACTTTCAGACCTCTGGGTGTGAGTGGTAGATTATATTGGTATAGTTTAGTTCCGGCTCACTTTTTTATCTTTGGAGGTATGCTGAAAAAAATTGTAAAAACTTAGTAAAAATCACTATTTCACAGTGGTAAATAATCCTATCAAAAAAAATACGTTCTGAATTGTGACTATTTAAATATTAGATTTTAATTATGAAAAACATACTGAAACTACCTGTCATTTTTATACTACTATTCAGCTTTTTATCTTCCTGTACAGATACTGAAAAAAAAGTGGTAAAAATATACTTTGATGAATACCCCGAAGTAATTCATGAAAAATTTGAAGTTGCTAAAGAAGATACTAGCCTGAAAATTGGTTTTTACAAACGATTTAATGAAGAAGGTGTTCTCAGAGAAGAAGCAAACTTTAAAAATGGGGTTCTTCATGGTGAACGCAAGTTATATTATCCTACCGGAGAGCTTTTTATAGTAGAAGTTCATGAAGACGGAAATTTTCACGGACCTTATTTTTCCTATTTTGAAAATGGAAACCCCAGAGAAGAAGGTGAATTTGTAAATAATGCCATACACGGCATCTGGAAAAACTTCCATCAAAACGGTAAGGTAAATGAAATTGTTACTTTCCGAAATGGTGAGGAACACGGGCCTTTTGAAAAATATCATGAAAACGGTGCTCTGGCTGCTGTTGGACAATATGAAAACAGCAAAGAAACGGGTGATTGGATATATTATCATGATAATGGCAACGTCAGAGAAGAAGTCAACTACCTTGAAGGCTGGGAAAATGGCTTAGTAAAAGTTTTCGATGAAGAGGGAAACCTCTGGAAAGAAATAATTTATGAAAGAGGCAGAGTACAACAGTATAACGAATATCCACTTTAAATTCTTTACCCTTTAATTAGATTCATCTTTAACTAATAATTGTTACAATTGTTAGTTATTTCAACTATTGCAAGAATTCTTTACTAAACACTTAAAACTAAAGTGAATTCACGTATTTTTGCAAAAGCAAACGGTACAGCTTATTTTTTAGTTGAAAAACTGCACATTCTTGTTTGTAAGATTTAAAACATTTAGATGAAAAACATTAGAAACTTCTGTATAATCGCTCATATTGACCATGGAAAAAGCACATTAGCAGACCGACTTCTTCAAACCACTAATACAATTACTAAAAGGGAATTTCAAAATCAGGTACTTGACAGCATGGATTTGGAAAGAGAAAGAGGAATTACCATAAAAAGCCATGCTATTCAAATGGATTATATTCAGGATGGAGAACATTACACACTGAATTTAATTGATACCCCCGGCCATGTTGATTTTTCATATGAAGTTTCCAGAGCAATTGCAGCCTGTGAAGGCGCATTGTTATTAATTGATGCTACTCAGGGAGTTCAGGCACAAACAATTTCTAACCTTTACATGGCGCTGGAATACGATCTGGAAATTATTCCGATTATTAACAAAATTGATATGCCCGGTGCAATGCTGGATGAGGTTGAAGACCAGATTATCGATTTATTGGGCTGCGAAAGAGAAGCAATTGTTCATGCCAGCGGAAAAACAGGTGAAGGAGTTGATAAAATCTTAAAACAAATTATCAGTGAAATTTCTTGTCCTAAAGGAGACCCTAATGAACCCCTGCAGGCAATGATTTTTGATTCTTTTTTCAATATCTACAGAGGCGTTGTTGCATATTTCAGAATTATGAACGGTACGCTCAAAAAGGGAGACCCCATTAAGTTTCTTTCAACAGGGAAAACCTATGAAGCTGAAGAAGTGGGAATCCTCAGACTTCAGCAAATCCCTAAAAAGGAGCTGCATACAGGAGATGTAGGATATGTAATTACCGGCATTAAAGAATCAAAAGAAGTAAAAGTCGGTGATACTATCACGCATGTAAAAAATCCAACTCTAAACCCGGTACGAGGTTTCCAGGAAGTAAAGCCAATGGTTTTTGCCGGAATTTACCCAACAGACTCTGAAGATTTTGAAGATTTAAGAGATGCACTGGAAAGGCTTCAACTAAATGATGCCTCTCTAACATATGAACCTGAAACCTCAGCTGCTTTAGGTTTCGGATTTCGTTGCGGATTTTTAGGTCTGCTTCATCTGGAAATTATACAGGAAAGACTTGAAAGAGAGTTTGATATGTCTGTTATCACTACAGTCCCTAACGTTTCCTACAGAGCCTTTCTGAAAAACGGAAAAGAAATTAAGCTGAATAATCCGTCAGATATGCCCTCTCCGGAATTGATTGAAAAAATAGAAGAGCCATATATAAAAGCACAAATCATTACAAAACCGGAATATCTGGGTAACTTGATGTCTCTGTGCATTGATAAAAGAGGAATATTAAAAAATCAGGTGTATCTAACCACCACCCGTGTTGAAATCACCTTTGAAATGCCATTGGCAGAAATCGTATTTGACTTTTATGATAAATTAAAAAGTGTTTCTAAGGGATATGCTTCATTTGATTACTTTTTAATAGAATACCGGGAAGGGGATTTAGTGAGACTGGATGTGAAATTAAATGGCGAAAATGTAGATGCTCTATCCGCGCTTATTCATAAAGACAAAGCCTATGATTTTGGAAGAAGGCTTTGTTCAAAGTTAAAAGACTTAATTGATCGTCAGCAGTTTATGATCGCTATTCAGGCAGCTATCGGAAATAAAATCATTGCCAGAGAAACGATTTCAGCTTTGAGAAAAGATGTTACCTCAAAATGTTATGGTGGTGATATAACCCGTAAACGTAAGCTTCTGGAAAAGCAGAAAAAAGGAAAGAAAAAAATGCGTCAAATAGGTTCAGTAGAAGTTCCTCAGCAAGCATTTTTAGCAGTTTTAAAATTAGACGACTAAAAAGTAAAAGCAAACTATGCAATTATTAGACGGCAAAAAAATTGCTACGGAAATACAAAATGAAATACGGGAGAAAGTCGAAGAGTTAAAATCTTCCTCTAAAAAAATACCACACCTGGCAGCTATTTTAGTTGGAAGTGACGGAGCCAGTGAAACCTATGTACAACACAAAGTAAAAGCCTGTAGTAATGTGGGTTTTGAATCCAGTTTAATAAGACTCGATCAGGATATTTCTGAAAATGAATTATTAAGCAGAATTGAGTCACTGAATGAAAATACGAATATTGACGGCTTTATTGTTCAGCTTCCACTGCCAAAGCATATTGACCCGGAAAAGATTCGGCTGTCCATAGATCCATCAAAAGATGTTGATGGTTTTCATCCAACTAATGTCGGAAAAATGGCACAAGGCATAAATACTTACTTACCGGCTACACCCATGGGGATACTGGAATTAATTAAAAGGTATAATATAGTCACTAAAGGAAAACATTGTGTTATAGTTGGCCGAAGCCAGATTGTAGGTTCACCGATGAGTATTCTCATGAGCTCAGCCATTGAAAATGGAAATGCAACTGTTACCCTTTGTCACAGATTTACTGAAAACTTAGAAAAATTTACCCGCGAAGCTGATATACTTATAGTTGCTACAGGTATTCCGGGCTTAATTACTGCTCGTCATGTAAAAGAAGGCGCTGTAGTAATAGATGTTGGAACCACGCGTGTTCCGGATGCTACAAAGAGAAAAGGCTACCGATTGAGAGGGGATGTTGATTTTGAATCTGTAAGTCCGAAATGTAGTTATATCACGCCCGTTCCCGGTGGTGTCGGACCATTGACAGTTACTGCCTTATTGCTAAATACTTTAAAAGCGGCAACCGAATTTAAATGAATATAAAAGATATAGATTCTTCAAAGGCACTACCCGTCATGGAACACTTCTATACGATTCAGGGAGAAGGTCGTTTTCAGGGACATGCTGCTTATTTTATCAGGTTAGCCGGTTGTGATGTCGGCTGTGTCTGGTGTGATGTAAAAGAGTCCTGGGATGCAGAAAAATACCCTGTTTTAGAAATTGATACTCTCGTTTCCAAAGCAAAAAATTCAAAAGCTGAAATAGTTGTCATTACAGGTGGTGAGCCTTTAATGTATAATTTGGATACACTTACCAAAAAGTTAAAAGAAGCCGGACTAAAAACTCATATAGAAACTTCCGGCGCGCATCCTTTAAGCGGAACTTTCGACTGGATATGCCTTTCCCCGAAAAAGTTCAAAGCTCCACTGGAAGAAATTTTATTAAAAGCACATGAGCTAAAAGTAATAGTTTTTAATAATAGTGATTACAAATGGGCTGAAGAATACGCCCAAAAAGTAAATGATAGCTGCAAATTGTTTTTACAACCCGAATGGAGTAAAGAAAAGCAAATGTTACCCGCCATTATTGAATATGTGAAAGAAAACCCTAAATGGGCTATCTCTTTACAAATTCATAAATACATGAATGTGCCTTAAGCAACATTAACCCTTAATTTTCACTTACTCCACCCTCACCCTTCCCCCTCCACTACCTGCACTGAAAGAAGGTGCGTAAAACGACTGGAAAGAAGCGTTGCCGCCGGCGACATTGCCTTTATGGACAATACGGACAGGAATTTCGATGATGTAAGTGCCTGCCCGGAAGCGGTCGAAATAGAGATTGACTCCTTCATCACCAATAGCGATGTAGTAACTTAATCCATGTGAAAACTGCCTGCCGGAAATGCTTTCTACAGGTTCGGCTACCGGCGGGCGGACATCTTTTAAATGCAGGAAGTCCATGTCTCTGTCAGCACGTAAAGTCAGCCTGCTAATGAGTAAATCGCCCTGCTGCAAATTGCCGTGTTCAGCAAGCGGGCGGGAAAGGGTTTTACCATCTTCACGGTATTGCACAAAAAAGGCTTTTTCAACTTTGAGTTCATCACCGTAATCCTCAATGTGGTCAATAGGTGTATCATAACGGTACATGACCGAACCCCAGGACAAACCATCCTCTCCGGCATCAACCGTAATCTTATCGGGTAGGGAGCGGATTTGGGTGTTGCTGTAAGTCTGCGAGCGGTACAAAGTACCCGGTTCAGCTTCCCTTCCGGAAAATGTCCAATCGACATCGCCATATTGCAGGCGGATGTCTTTTTCTGTTTTGAGCATATCAGCAGGAGATTTCAGCATCGCCCAAATGACTTCTGTAGTTCCGCGTGTAGTCGGCCATGCACTAACCTGCTTGTTGAGCAGCAGCCATTTTTGCACTTCCAGTACCAAACGTTCTTCCTGTGGGGCAATTTCCAGAAATGCCTGCACTATTGCTGCATGGGTTTCAATAGGAGCATCCTGCCAACGCCAGCTATGGGCACTTGTCCGCCAGTAAGTGCCTCTGTCTTTGGAGCGGATAGCCTGCGCTTTCAGTATTTCTATGCTTTCCGTGGCAATTTCTTTTTTATTATAGCGAAAAGCCGTCATCCCAACGAGTGCCTGTAACTGTGGAGCAAAATCAGACTGATGCTTTTTGGCATGTTCCAGAATTTCATGAGCCGTTGTATTATCACTCGTATTTACTGAAAAGAAACTTAGGGCATAGAGATTATTCAACAGGTAAACAGGCGTATGCCTTTCATCGTATTTTTCATGTTTTTTAAATTCAGCCCACTGACGGTTGGTTTCCTGTTGGAGATAATTTCTTGCACTGTTAAGCATTTCAGTCAGTCCGGGTTCTGTTGTTTCGATTTGTTGGCTTTGTAATTTCGCAAAGAGTTCTACCACTACTCTCGTAATATACTGATTCGGCCTGCCCTGTGGCATCCAACTGAAACCGCCTTCGGAAGTCTGGTAGTTTTGCAGTTGCCGCACAATTTCCCGTTTGCGGTTATTGACATAATTTTGATCGGTGAGTTGCAAAAGCGACTGCAGGTTTTCTGATTCAGCAATGGACTGCCGCACCCAGGGAGTAGCCTGCAAAGTCAGTGCTTTAAACTCGGGATGTTGTGCCAGAAAACCTTCCAGTATGTTGCGGTCGCCACTATGCTGTTGTTGTTGCAAAGCTTTGAGTACAACGGCAATTTCGGGATGTTGCTTGAAAATATGCTGTCCGAGACTGATAGCAAAATATTGGCTTGCCAGATTGTCTGCTGTGCGGTGCTGCACTTCCAGCAGGTTTGGTAATGCAAAAATCACCTGCCAGGAAGGATTGGGGGTAAACTCCAGGCGGAACAGTTCCGGTCGTACTTTTTCATCCTGCATTTTAGCAGCAAAAGGAATTTGAAAATGATGCTGCCCTTTTTCATCCACATAAAAATTAAAGCTTTCGGTTACCGGCACATAGAGTGGTAGAACAGGTAACAAATGCCTTTCTCCATCACTTTCCCCTGCGGCTGTACCGGAAATTTCTATTTCCAGAAAAGCATGCTCCCCGGGAATGGCAACTTTCCAGTTTACTACTTTGGAATTGTTTGGAGCAATCGTTATTTGCTTATTTTTTTCATCCTGCAGGTAAGCGAAAGTAACATCTTTTTGTGTAAGGGCATCTTTGATGATGATTTGGAGATTTCCGTTTTGCTCCTGCTGCGACATATTGTAGGCAGTGGCAGTCAGTGTAATTTCATCGCCTTCCCTTACCCAGCGGGGCAGAAAACTTTTCACCATCCAGTTTTGATGCGTGATGGCGGTATGCTCAATGATGAGTGTCCGCAATTCCTGCGTATGGCCAAGCCCCATAAATTTCCAGCGGGTTAAGGTTTCAGGCATGTCAAATTCCATTTGCACTTTGCCGTTTTCATCTGTTTTTAAAACCGGATAAAAGAAAGCTGTTTCAGCAAAATCTTCACGGATAGCAGTGGGTTCTTCTTCATGTGCCGGGTCATCTATTTCACTGGTTTTTTCTACAACATCGCTGTCTGCATCAATTAAAGGAGTTTGAAAATTCAAAACTGCAACTTCACTAAGTTCTAACGATTCTTCTTGTAAATCATAAGTTTCGGCAGCTCTTCCACCTCGCATGCTTGCCCCTTTCATATATATTTGATACCAACCAAAGGTTTGAAAGCCAAACATATTCAAATCCCCTTTTTGTGGTTCCACAATGCTCCATCTTCTGTGCCTGGAGTCCCTGATTCGTGTATTTTCCAAACCAAAACTTTGTGCATTTCTAAAATTGATACTTACGGAAGGAAAACGTTTATTCCATGAAGTTTGCCATTTGTGTGGAGTAAGCTGGTCAAGAGATGCATCATACAACACAGCCATAAATTCCGCATCAGCCGGTTCTCCTTTTTCATTTTTTAAAGTCAATTCCCATAAATTCGCACTTCCGGGAGCAAGGGTGTCCGGTTTTTGAATCCATTCAGCCTGCAAATATTCCGGTGGCGGGGCAATGAAATAGCTAAAACTTTCTTCAAAAACCATATTTTCAAAAATCATAGAGAGTTTAACCGTCACCCTGCCGGTATAATTATTCCCCGGATTGAAGGTGTAAAGGCGTTTACGATTATTCAGGCTTACCCATTCATCTGTAATCATGCCATTGGAAGTGGCGGCCTGCAAACGGATTTTAGCATTGACAGACGAACCCATTAGCAATTGCGGTTTTTCACCTTTCGACAATTGGCTTTTCAACTGATGAGTCCATAAAAAATCCGGTTCCGGCATGTTTCGGGTATCTTCCTTAAATAGCACAAAGTCTTGCTCAACTTTTACAGAGTCACCCTTTTCGCCTGCCAGTCGAATTTCAATCCGGTAAGTGTTTTCGGAAAGCTGCTGCAACAGCGATTTATCCAATTCAATTTTACCTTCTATTTGCAGGTTTTGACGTAAAACAATTTCTCCGGTTTTTGGTGTATAGTCCTCATAAGGCGATTCCCAATACGGCAGCCTTTGATAGATTTGTTCATCTATCATTAATTGCGTGGGATCTGCCCAGGGGCGTTTTTTAAAAGGCTTTTTGTGGGGAACAAGCTTCCTGACAATTAATTCCCCGGAAGTGTTTACCGGATTGCCCTGCAAATTATTGCTTTGTATAAAAAAGCCTTCAAAACGGCTTGCATTGATTTTTTGCGGGAGATTGGTCTCTATGCTGAAAGGCTGCCTGCCCAGCACGACAGTTTGTAACCCGGAATGCGTTTCACCGGATTCATCGGTTACATCTGCCTTTACTTCATAATGGAAAAGCTGTCCTTTATGTTTGCCGGCAGCATAATCGGGTATGGCAGGAAAGCTGATGATAAACTTTCCATTTTCAAGCGTTGTATAGCCGGAAGTGATTTCCGTTTCTCTGCCAAAAGGAGGCCTGAATCTGCTGTAAAAAGGCATCCACCTACTTTGGCGGGTGACGGTATAGCTCACTCTGCCGGTACTCAAAGGACTCCCGAAAAATGTTGTGGCAGTTC
>REEL01000175.1 GCA_007695095.1 Chitinophagaceae bacterium
GATCATCAATCATGGAACTATGCCACTTTTACGCAGATTGATAAAAAATTCTTTAACCGGCTGACTTTAAGTTTTGGAACCAGATATGAAATTTTTTCTATCGATGATGAGATGGATAATTCAGGCCTCCTATTCAGAGGCGGTGCCAACTTTTTACTTACTGAAGGGACTTACTTAAGAGGTTCTTACGGGCAGGGTTATCGTTATCCTACTATTGCAGAAAAATTTGTGGAAACGATCAGAGGCGGTATAAATGTATTTCCGAACCCGGATATTCAACCGGAATCAGGGTGGAGCGCAGAAATGGGTGTTAAGCAAATGTTTCGTGTAAGTGATTGGGTAGGCTATCTTGATTTTAGCGCCTTTTTAACTGAATACAGAGATATGATTGAGTTTACTTTGGTCAGCAGAAATAACCAGATAGGATTTGTCTCCAAAAATGTCAGCGATGCGAGAATCAGCGGATTTGAGTTTTCGGGTTTTGGAACGGGTAACTTATTTGGCTTACCTACTAATTTGATTTTCGGATATACTTACATTAATCCAATTGATTTAATAGATACCACCGATACCGGTGCGCAGGAAATATTAAAATACAGATTCAGACATTCAGCTAAATTTGATGCTGAAACTACTTTTAAAAATATTTTTGCAGGTTTCACAATTACTTACAACAGCTTTATGGAAAGAATTGATCCTGCATTTGCACTAATCAACGGCCTTAGAGAATACAGAGAAGAAAATAATACCGGTGACTGGGTATTGGACGTCCGCTTAGGCTACAATATAAGTGAACGTTCTAAATTACTTTTCATAGCTAAAAATTTGTTAAACAGAGAATACTCACTCCGACCGGCATATATTGAGCCACCAAGAAATTTCACGGTTCAGTTTTCTCACGAATTTTAATTTTTCCTATTTTTAAACATCCAACATGCTAAGGGCCGGAACTTCAAAAAAAGACATCACAGCTTTTAAATCCGGCGTAGGAATGATGGGATACGGAATGTATCACAACAGAGTAAAGTCGGTTGAAACACCACTTTTTGCCAGAGCAGTTGTTTTTGAAAAAAATGAAAATCTGATCGTTTTCGTAAATGCTGAGTTATGTTTTATAAGCACTGCCGTGAAAAGAGGAGTTATAAAAAAATTAAGCAAAAGACATCCCGATAAAAAATTAACTTTTGCAAATGTAATGCTCACGGCTCAACATACGCATAGCGGTCCGGGCGGTTACACTAAATACGGCTTTTACAACCTCACTATACCCGGGTTTGTGCCTTTTGTGTATCAAACTATAGTAGATGGAATCAGTGAAGCTATCTCTGAGGCAATCAATAAGCTATCCCCCTGCAGCCTCGGTTTTTCTGAAATTGCAATTCCTGAGTATGAAGAAGTGGCTTTTAACCGGAGTATAAAAGCTTATAACAGCAATAAAGATGTTGAAAAAATACCTGAAGACAAAACAAATCTGGCTGTGGACAGAAATATGCAGATTCTGAAAATTTTTAATAGTGAAGGAAAAGCTTTAGCCTGCATAAACTGGTTTGGCGTTCACACCACTAATATCAGCAATGATAATACTAAGATATGTTCTGATAATAAAGGTTATGCTGCTGATTTTTTGGAAAAGCATTTTCTTGAAGGCGGAGAAGCTTCCAATGATTTTGTTGCAATTTTTGCGCAGGAATCAGCCGGAGATGTTACTCCTAATTTTATTTGGGATAAAAAGAAAAAATGGACCCGCGGAAAGTTTGAAGATGATTTTGAAAGTGCGGCCTACAACGGTCAAATTCAATTTAATTATGTAAAAAAAGCTTGGAAAGAAGCCTCAGAGATAGATTTTTCAGATATAAAAATAGATTACGTCTACAATCAGTTTGATTTCACCCGGGTTTTTTGTGACCCTGAGTTTACTGAAGGGATTTTAAATGCCAGAACCTCCTCCCCTGCTCATGGCGTTGCTTTTTATAAAGGAACCAAAGAAGGCCCGGGCATGCCTAAGCCTCTTACAATTCTGGCGAGCATGCTCGCAAATGGCATCCGAAAATATGAATTCGTTAAAAGTCGTTTTCAGTCGGAAAAGAAAAGAAAGTTAATCGAAGATAAATACAAATGGCAAGGGAATAAACAAATTTTATCTGAAACCGGAGAGCAAAAAATTCTGGGCACTTCTAAAATAAACAAGCTAATAATACCTTCATGGGCGGATCCGACCATTCGAATTTTAAAAAAACAGTTTAAAAAAGGAAGTCTTAGCAAAAACCCCTGGATACCGCGAGTTTTACCTTTACAGATATTTTTACTTGGACCGGTTGCTATAGTTGGAATCCCGGCCGAAATTACAGTCGTAGGCGGAAGAAGATTAAGAAAAACTTTGCTAGACCAGCTTCAAAAATTTCAGGTTCAAAAAGTGATCCTTAGCTCTTATGCCAATGCTTATTGCGGTTATATCACAACTTTTGAAGAATATGAAGAACAAGCTTATGAAGGCGGACATACAGTTTATGGCAAATACACTCTGGCTGCTTTTCAAACTAAATTCAAAGAACTTTCCAAAGTATTTGAAACACTTCTTAAAAACAGACAGCTAAACTCAGAAAGTGAACCGGCAATTTTTCCGGATGAGGAGATTGCAGGAAGAACTTTTTCGGAGGATGAAATCTGATGCTTATGAAATTTGACCCACAAAAAAAATACGAATTTTACAAAAAAGCCTTTGAAGAAAAGAGCAAACCACTGGCATATTTAGATCAGGAGTTTTTTGAAGAAAATTGCCGTATGATTTTACAAAGGTCTGCCGGTAAAAAAATCAGAATAGCCTCTAAATCTATCCGATGCAAGTCCGTTTTGCATAAAATATTTGATTTTTCTACTCAATTTGAAGGGATTATGTCCTATTCGGCTGGGGAAGCACTTTTTCTTCTGGAAAGTGGGTTTGACAACATTCTTTTAGGCTATCCGGTTGTAAATAAATCCGAAATTGAAAAATTTATTCCCTGGCTTAAAAAAGGCAAAAATGTCTGTTTTATGGCAGACCTGAACAGACATATAGATATACTGGAAAGTATAGGTAAAAAAGAAAATATAGTTCTAAAGTGCTGTCTCGACATTGATATGTCTTACAGATTACCTTTTTTAAATTTTGGTGTTTGGCGTTCCTCAATAACCAATTTAGAAATGCTGGAAAAAAGAATTACTTTTTTAACAAACAAAAAAAATGTAAAGACTGTCGGCATAATGGGATATGAAGCTCAAATAGCCGGACTTGGGGATCAGCTGCATGGCCAATTTTTAAAATCCAAAGCCATCAATCTTTTAAAAAAAATATCAATTAAAAAATTACGGGCCTTTCGCGAAGATTCTATCAAATTGTTCGAAAGCAAAGGAATCCGGTTAGAATTTGTAAATGGCGGCGGAACAGGAAGCCTGGAAACCACTGTCACTGAAAAAGGAGTAACAGAAGTGACGGTCGGCTCCGGATTCTACAGCCCTCATCTGTTTGACAACTATCAGTCTTTTAAACATTTGCCCGCAGCCGCTTATATGCTTGAAGTAGTCAGAAAGCCAAAAGCCAACATTTATACCTGTATGGGAGGTGGCTATATAGCTTCCGGAGAATCGAATAACAATAAACAACCGCTCCCTTACCTGCCTCCCGGTTTCAAAACAGACCCAAATGAAGGAAATGGTGAGGTGCAGACTCCCTTACACCAAAAAGGAAATTACAAGCTTTCAATAGGTGATCCGGTATGTTTTCGCCATGCAAAAGCCGGTGAACTATGTGAGCATTTTAACATATTGCACTTTTTAAAAGTAAATGGAGATATTGAAGAAATGCTAACTTACAGAGGTGAAGGAAAGTGTTTCCCTGCATAGAGATTTACTTCTGTAAAATTTCTTAAAT
>REEL01000176.1 GCA_007695095.1 Chitinophagaceae bacterium
TAAACCTAATATTTACCGTAGTCGCGCTCATAATGACGGAAGTTTTTTAGGTTTTTCCTTTTATGAACGGGCTAATAAAATTGTCAACCTTAAATTTTTGAATTCTTGGAATTTGGTCCCTTGGGTCTTGGTCTCTTGGGTCTTCTACCCTGCCTCCTGCCTACTTTCTCCCCTGGGTCTAGGTCTCTTGGAACTAGTGTACTTGGGACTTCTATCCTGCTGAGCGCTCTTTCGGATTTGTAATTCGAAAGCATCATTTCATAAAGTTCAGATTCGGGATTTGACAGTTCGGGATTACAAATCCCGAACAGCGGAGTCCTGAACAGCGGGGGAGACTTGACAAAAGATAAAAAGTATCTCAAACCCTTATTTTTTTATAATTTTGTTTGACAATAATTCTTTAACAAGCATGAACAGACAATTTTTGATAATATGCAAAATTGATATGAGCAAGTTAGCTTTATTGGAAAAACTAAGACCTGAACATCTTCAGTACATTCAAAGTCTAAAAAAAACAATTCGCTACGGGGGTGTTTTATTAACCGAAAATAATGAGCAAAAGGGTATATGCTATATAGTTAATGCAAAAACAATTTCAGAAGCTAAACAGTTTATAAAAGATGACCCTTATTACCTATTGTATCAAAAAGTTGAAGTCGATTTATTTGAACAAAAACTTCCGGAAGAATAACTACTCAAAATGCAAAGTAAAAAAGTAAAATATCTCATCATCGGGGCAGGCCCTGCAGGTTTGCAAATGGCTTACTTCTTGCAAAAAGCCGACTTAGACTACCTGATACTTGAAAAAAGTAAAATGCCCGGTGCTTTTTTTTCTAAATATCCAATCCATAAAAAGCTTATCTCTATAAATAAAAAGTATAACTACTTTGAGGAAGAGGAGTTTAATATGCGACACGACTGGAACTCACTATTGTCTGATGATAAAACGCTGAGATTTACTGAATACTCAGATGAATTATTCCCGGATGCTGAATTACTTTGTACCTATTTTAAAGACTATGCTGAAAAGCTTAAGCTGAATATTCTCTATGATACTACAGTACATAAAATCTCTAAAAATTCTGCCGGTGAGTTTTATGTAAAAACAACAGGAGGAGATGATTTTCATGCAGAAGTTCTCTTGCTTGGAACCGGAGTCGTTGCCCATCATATTCCAAAAGAAATTGAAGGCATAGAACATACAATTAACTATGGAGACGCTCCCTTAGAGCTGGATAAATATAAAAATAAGCGTGTAGCAATTATTGGAAGCGGAAACTCAGCTTTCGAAACGGCTGATTATATAGCCGGTGTGGCAGCAAATGTTCATGTATTCGTGAATAACTCGCTTAAAATGGCCTGGGAATCCCATTTTGTAGGGAATTTAAGAGCTGTGAATAACAACCTGCTAGATATGTATCAGCTAAAATCCTTGCATGCAGTTTTAAAACCCCGTATCAGAAAAATTACGAAACTTGATAATGGAAACCTTCAGACACAGCATGAATATGACTACCCAGAATCAAATGTTCCGGGTACATTAAAACTTACACGAGAGTATGAGTATATCATTAATTGTTCCGGTTTTGTATATACTAAACCTGACCTTTTTGATGATAATCTAAAGGTTGAAACAGTTATGGCCGGTAAGTTTTATGCACTGAATGACGTATGGGAGTTTAAGAATGTTAAAAACATGTACGTGATTGGAACCGGTATGCAGGCTATTGACAGAAAAGCATCCTCAGGCTTTATACACGGTTTTAGATATAATGTGAGGACGCTGTCAAACTTGCTGTTGGAAAAATTTGAAAACAAAGCCTATCCCTTTGAAAAACAGGCTCTCAATCCTTTCAATCCCTTTTTAGAGCAACTTTATAAGCGATTCAGCATAGGAGATGCAATTTTTCAGCTTTTTGGTTTTTTAGGAGATATGCTGGTTTATGATGAAAAAGATAAAACACTGCATTGGTATAAGGATTTACCGGTAAAGCATATAGCTGAGCGCATGCCAAAGGATAAAAAAGTTCTTCAGTTAACGTTGGAATTTGGTTTTCATCACTATCCGGATAAATCCAGCCTTGATTTTATGGGACCATCAGACCCTCATAATACGGATAAATCAGCTTTTTTACATCCGGTAATCAGATATTATTACAAAGGCACAGTAAAGGAATTTCATTTCGGGGATTCGCTTTTGGGGCGCTGGGATATGCCTCATGCCGAAGGAGGAGCTATTGCTTCTTACCATACAGAATTTTACAACTGGATGGCTGAAATATTCGGATTGGAAAAAATTGACGTGGATTCTTTAGGTGAAAATCCGGTTTTTGAGAAGTGGTAAACTACTCGTAACGTATATCTATTTCACCTGTGGACCGGTCTTGTATGGGATGTGACTGTACAGAAATAAAAATACTTTCCTCTGTTAACTCAAATCCATGCTTTACGCCGGCAGGTGCTTCAAAGATATCCCCCTCCTTAAATGGAAAGGCTTTGTCGTCTAATAATACTTTTCCTTTTCCCTGAAGAAAAATAAACTTAGCGTTAGCTCTGTCGTGGATGTGCGGCTTATAATAAGTGTCAGGGTATAGCTTAACGATTTCTACACAACCGGAATCTGTAGGTATTCTATAGATGCCGAATCTTTCTTCATCATCGGTTTGTTTATCCTCAAAGGCTATGTTTTTCAGTGCATTTACATAAAAATCCATTGTATTTTGCTTTTATTTTGTATAAGAATTGACTTGATTTCTGAGCTCATAACGTACAGTTTTTCCAATAGGTGATTTTGGCAGCTCCTTAAAGCGGTAAATTTTTTTAGGTACCTTAAAACGAGCCAAAAATTTTTCACAATGAGCAATAATTGTATCGTCCGTTAATGCAGACCCTTCCTTTATAACTATACATGCGGCAACAATTTCACCACTTTTATCCGATTTTTGAGCAACAACTCCCGCATCCAGTATATCTTCTAATTTTGACAGCACAGACTCAACTTCGTTAGGGTAAACTTTATTTCCTGAAACGCTGATCATATCTTTTTTCCGGTCTACCAGTCTATATTGGGAACCTTTTATTTTTTCGGCTATATCTCCGGTTTTAAACCACCCCCGGTAAAAAGCTTTAGCCGTTTCAGCTTCATTTTCAAAATACTCGTTCGTAACCTGAGGGCCTTTCAGTGCAATTTCTCCCGCTGTATTTTCCGATAAAATCTCCCTGTTATTTTCATCTAATAAAGCCACTTTAGTGTCTGGAACAGCCACTCCGATTGCATCATTTTCATTGGTTTCATCCATTGGACTTACAATTGCCAGTGAGCAGGTTTCAGTTAGTCCGTAAGCGCTGTACAAAGGCTTACCGGTTAGTTCGGTCCATTGTTGCTTGGTAGTGACCGGTACATATTCTCCTCCGGCTAAGGAAGCTCTTATGGCTGAAAAATCAATGCTTGAAAATTCCGGGTGCTGCATCAGTTTTTTGTACCAGGTATTCACAGCCACCGTAAAATTGACAGGATTATCTTTAAGCAAGCGGATAATTAAATCAGTATCGCGGAGATTTTGATACAAAATACAGCTCCCCCCGTTTCGCATAAAAAAAAGCAGATTAAAAACCAGGCTAAAAATATGATAAAATGGAAAGGCTATCAAAACCTGTAAATTTTCAAGGGAAATATATTTGCCGATATGTTTACTCAGCTGTTCTACATTGTCAATTACCTGTTGATGAGTGATTACGGCAGCTTTGGTTATGCCGGTTGTGCCTCCGGTAAATTGAAGAAAAGCAACTTCCGGTCCTGCTAAATCAGTAAATTGTATCTCTGTAGTCAATGCAAAGAGTTCAGGCTTTTTGAATGAAATTTCTTTTTCATCAATGATAAAAACCTTCTTAATACCTGTATGCGGAAGATCCTGCTCTATTTTTTTAAAAATTTCTTTAGTGGTAATTAACAAAGAAACTTTGCCTAAAATCAATCGGTCCCGGATTTCAAAATTGGAAAGGTTCGGGTTTAAATTAACGGCAGTTCCGCCTAAGTTGAGCAAGGGGAAAAGGTGATATAAATAGTTAAAACAATTGGGGGCAATGATGCTGAAGTGAAGGTTTTTAACATCAGAAGCCTGATTTTTATACCAATCACCGGCAATTGAAATTTGCTTGAAAAATTCACTATATGTGGAAATGTCTCCTTTTTCTGTTTTCAGAAAAGGTTTTTCTTTATAATTTTTGCAATGAACAGCTAAAAAATCATACAATTGAATCATAAAACAAATTTAGAGAATTTTAGCTCAATGAACAGATGTTCAAAGCTTCCTTTTTAAATAAATGCCACCCCAATTTAAGCCGCTCCCCATTCCAATTAAAAAAATATTTTTGGCATTTGGTGAATTGATTAAGTAATCGTCAAGGGTAAGCAAAACAGAAGCCGAAGATGTATTGCCATATTTTTCTACGGTGAAGGCAAGCTGAGAATCGTTAAACCCTAAAGCTTTTACAGCTTTGGTGATTAGCACCTTTGAAGCCTGATGAATAATTAACTGATCAAGCTGATTAATCTGAAGTTTTGATTTTTTCAAAAGATAACGAATGGTTTCCTGCACCGTTTCATGAATAAAATCTGCTGTATTATTGCCTTTCATAGTTAACAGATGATCTTTTTTCTTTACTGAGTCTTCTGTTATCGGATATGCGCTGCCACTTGACTTTATTCCAAGCGTTATTTCTTCATCTGCCCTTGATTTTAAAAAAATATCTTTAATGATATAAGCCGGGTTTTCTCCTACCAAACAAGCGCTTGCCCCGTCTCCAAACATGCCGGCGGTGAAAAAATCCTCCCGGTCTACAATTGTTGTCATTCTGTCAACCCCAACCACCAGCCCCATTTTTCCTATCCCGGTCTTGATGTATGAGTATGCCGTTGCCAAACCGTAAATATTTCCTGCACAAGGCATATTTAATTCCATAGCAAAAGAGTCCTCTCTCATGCCAATCAATTTCTGCACTTTTGTTGCTGTAGTAGGCTGTATATGATCTCCGGAAGTTGTGTTTAAAATTAAAAAATCAATTTCTGATACAGCTACATTTGCTTTTTTTATTGCATGCATACAGGCCTCACTTGCCATATCAGAAGGGAGCCGGTTGGTTTTTGCTCTGCTTTTGATTCCATACCTTTGCTGTAACAATTCATCCAGCGATTTATTCGAGATGCCCGGATCATAATTTGAAACTTTTTTTTCAAGCGCATCATTTGACTCAATTATTTCTCCAATCACCGCTCCTGTTGAAATTATACCGATTTTCATTTATTATTCAGCTTTAATTAAGTGAATATAGTAACTATGTTTAATTGTATCATTATGTAAAAAATGAAAAACAAAATAAATGTCTGATGAGTCAAAGACCGGACATAGTTTTATCAGCCTGTTTACTTTTGAATCGGTCATTTTTTCTACACTTTTTGCATGTATTTCTTTGATTTTAAAATCTGCAAAATGCTTTTCTAAATACATAACTATTGAGCTAAACGTAAATTCTTTTACCTCTATTGAACAACTGATTTTACTTAAAAAATCATAAAAAGGAAAGACTGATACATTGATATAAATTCTTTCGGGTACTAACTTTTGAGAAGAAGCTGACTTTTGACTTGGGATATTAAAAATATTCACCTCATCTACAAAGTAATCTATACCTCTGTACTGACAAATTTCACACATAAAATCATAAAAGTACTTGGCATAACCCTTTGATCTGTACTCTTTTTTTAGCCCGAAAATTGACCCGTGAAAAGTGTTTTCTTTAAATTCACCCATAAACAGGCCTATTCCCTTATTTTCTTTATTTAAAACTCCGGTAAAAGCATGTTCGTTGTAATCTTTTGTAAAACGGCTGTAATAATCTTTAGCTAATAACTTTCTCAGTGATAATGGCATTACATTACCGGATAAGATTGAAGTATATTCCACCCAATCATTATTGTCTAAAACATCTTCCAGGATTTCCTGAAATTCTATATCGGATTTAGCATCGCTAACTTCCCTTATTGAAAAAAGAGGGTCTCTTTCAATTTTGGGTTTATCTTTTATTAAAAGTGAATTGAAGTAATTTATGGTGTAAATCTCATAGGGATAGCTGAGTTTTTTTAAACTTTCCAGTAAATCTTTTTTGCCCCCGTAAAGCTTGATACGGCACACGTCAAAACCACCGGAATAGATTTCTTTTTCAAATTGTACTTGAGAAAAATCATCTGTAGTTAGCTCTTCCCGGCCAATTTTAAACTTAAAAATATCTGATTCTAATTTAGAGTGCCGCATATAAGAGGTTAAATGTATTCATAAACACTACTAAAAACTTTAAGGTTTTAATTTTCAAAATGCAATCTTAAATTTACGAACTTTATGGTTACCAAATTTTTTGTAATTATAAACTGCCTCCTTAATGTAAGGTGCATTTGATAAGATATAAAACAAAATAAAGTTCAGGATATTTAAAGGAAAAGGAAGAGGCCTTACGACGTCAATAAATAATACTACTCTGTCTTGATTTGTATAATTATGTGCTGAATGAAGTTTTGTGTCATCAAACAGCATTATTTTCCCTTTTTCCCAATTCATTTTTTTGTCCTCTACTTGCAAATAACATAATTCTTCTGAGTCAGGTGGAATTTTTAGTCCTAATAATACTCTGTAAACACCTTTGTAAACCCCTTTATGAGGAGGAATTGATTGACCGGCAGATAAAACAGAGAACATGGCAGAACTCATTCCGTGAATATTTTTTAATAGTTCCGTTGTTTTAGGGCATTGGTTTGTGTTATCGACTAACTCATTTCCATATATAAACAATAAAAAAGATCTCCAGGATTTATTTTTTACCAAAGGCTTTTGCTCAGTGAAAAATTCATCTACGCCGGGCATTTCATTCTCACTTAATAGTTTTTCAAGCTCATGATATATATCTTCATAATTTATTTCTAATTCCTTGAGCCCTTTTATTGAATACGGGTTATTTTCTGTAGTATTTTTAGAAAATTTTTCAACTAAGTAGGTGAATACTGCAAGAATAAACTTTCCGGTTCTTTCAATAATTTTATAAAAAAATGTATTCTTGTTCATGTATCGTATAAGTGGTTACTACAAAAGTATAAATTATACGCTCATTGTTTGTATAAAATTCATGAATGGATCTTTCAATAGTTATCCCCACCTACAATAGTGAATTATATATTCAGCAAACATTAAAACACTTAATACAATTACCCCTTTTAATTAGTGAAAAGGTAGAAATAATTATTGTAGATGACGGAAGTACGGATAAAACGGAAGAAGTTGTAAAGGAATTTATTTCCGGATATTTAAATGTATTTCGCTATGTCAAATCCCGGAAAAACCGCGGACAAAAAGCATCTATTTTTACAGGGCTTAAGTTAAGTAAGGGAAAGTATGCAATGACACTCGATGATGATTTACAATACAGCAATGATGACATAGAAAGCTTATACGAAAAAATTAAAAACAGTGACTTCTGGGTAGTAGGCTCAAAAACCAACTTTAAAACGTCCAAAAAATATGAATTCTTAAGAAAAGTTGTTTTTTTTATTTTCGGTCTTTTTTTTAGAAAATATATTGACACCGGATACTTTAGCGCCTTTAAAATATATGATTTGGAAAAGCTAAGAGCCAATTCAATTAATAACATTTTCTTTTTTTGGCAAATACCTGCCGACAAAATGGATGTAATTTATATTGAAAAGAAAAAAGGAATCAGAACATACAGCAATTATAATTTCGTCAATTTTTTAAAACTAACTTCAACCATTTTATTGAGGGCTGTTTTATTATTTAGCATATATCTCGGTCTCCCTTTATCTTTATTGATTTTGTTTTTGTTTGATAAATGCTTTATTTTAATTGTTTTTGTTTCGCTTATAATAATTTCTTTAACCCTGCTCCAAATAGAAAAGATACAATATGCAAAATTAGCTCAACAGTATAACTAAACATTTGCTGAGCTCAATCTAAACCTCGTTTCAGTAAATTTTTCCGATTATTTTTTCTAAAATTGCTCTTAATCTCCGGCATTCTCTATTTTTACTCTTTGAGCCTGAATTTACATCTTAAATTATAAACTATGAATGTTACATCATTTTATAAATGGATTTTTGCCTGTTTTCTAATAACCTTTGTTACTGCCTGTAGCGGAAGCCGGGAGGTTGCCGAGAGAAAACCCATTGACAGGTCTATTGATGCGGCAATTGCTTATATGAATGAGAATAATACAGAGTTTGACAACTATTTTCATTATTCAATTTATCAGCTTTTAGTTAAAGAATTTGATGTAAAAGATGCTAAATTGATTTCAGACAGAAGAGTTTATGACGTATATCCGCATACGCAAGAGATGCACCTGCAAATCTATGAGCATACATATAAAGACCGTAAAAAAGTAGAAGGTTTAAGCCGGGAAATGGCAAAACAGGTTCTGGGAAATCTGCAAAAGGAAAGCATAGACTCCTTTTATGTTTGGAGTATTTATTGCAAGGAATATGAAACAACACCTCTTTTTCGAGAATTGCTTGATTATCATTTTTTTGAGAATGAGACGCCAACTGCTTTATTTTTAGCTTTTATTTTAAACAATATCCAGGCCAACAAATGTATTGAATTGAATGATGCAGACCTGACTAAATATCGTTCGAGATTGCATGAAATACTTACCTCAGATATGAACTTAAATCCCCTTGCTTTGGAATATCTCTCGTTTTTGAATTATGTAAATTTGGCTATGTTGAAATATTCAGGTGAGTGTGATGCGTTTGATGAAGCTGTTTTCAATAAAGTTTTTGAATTTCAAAATGAAGACGGAGGCTGGCCCTATCCGGATACTGAATTTTCATCGAATACACCAACTATGTTTGCATTGTGGACTTTACTGCACCACAGAAAATACTGCATGAATAACTAATACTTTAAATCATCTATGAACCTAAAGGAGTTTACGGCACATAAAAATTTCTGGCCCGTATTGCTTGGCATATTGTCAGTTCTGCTGTATGTTAATACTTTGGGGAACGGCTATAATTTAGATGATGAGCTGGTTGTTCACCATCATCCGCAGGTTACTAAGGGTGTGCATGGGATTTATGATATTCTCACTACTCAGTATATTGAGGGAGGCCAATTTGAAGTTGAGTACCGGCCAATTACGCAAGTAACTTTTGCATTGGAATACAGCCTCTATGGTGAAAATTTATTTATGTTCCACTTCTGGAATGTAATGCTTTATTGCGTTAACATTTTATTGCTTTTCTATTTTTTAAAATTTCTTTTCGGGCCAAAATACCTCCATTTTATCGGTTGTTGCATGCTGTTGTTTGTTGCACATCCCACCCATACTGAAGTGGTTGCCAGTCTCAAAAACAGAGAGGAATTAATCACTTTTATGTTTGGTGTGTTATCGGCCATATCATTTTTTAAGTTTTTGGAAAGAGATTCCTATAAGTTTCTGTTTGCCGGCTTGCTCTTTTTTATAATCGCTTTGATGACAAAAATGAGCGTTACCTATTTTATTGTAATCACACCCTTTGTATATTATCTTTTTCGAAGAAATAAATTAAAGCAATCCATAGCTGTTGGGGGACTTCAGCTGATTACTTTTTTAATCTATTTTGCAACGGTAAGTTATGTGTTTGACGGTATTAGCAGAGATTTACATTTTCCTGAAAACCCACTTGTTTTTGAAACATCTTTAGGTTATAGGCTGGGCCTTTCTTTTAATGCGCTGATATATTATGTAAAGCTATTGTTCATCCCCTGGCCGCTTGGTTTTTTTTACGGATATAATGTTATCCCCTTAGAAACTTTTGGCAGTCCTCTGAGTTTGTTTTCATTTCTGTTTTTTACGTCTATTTTTATTATTGCTGTTTACCAATTTAACAGAGACAAAATTCTCAGCTTTTCTATTTTTATTTTTCTTTTCTCCATTTTTCCTTTTTCAAATCTTCCGATTCCACATCCGGGTATTATTGCTGACAGGGTATTGTATTTACCATCCCTGGGAATGGCTGTTTTTCTTCCCTGGTTAATGGCTAAAATCCTCGGTAAACTTCCTGAAAGTATAAGTATCAGGGATGTGAAGTTCTTTGCGCCTATAATCTGTATTGTTATTATATTTTCATTTCTCACCATTACAAGGAATACGCATTGGAAAGATAAGTACACTCTTTATTCAAATGATATAGTGCATCTTTCGGAATCTTATAATGCCAACCGTCTATTGGCTCATGAATATCAGCACATGTCTGAAAGGGAAGAAGATGAAAATGTACGGGCTGAATATTTGCAAAGCGCTATTTTTTACTATAAAGAAGCAAGCCGGGTAATGCCTTTTACAGGAATTCCACATCTTGAAATAGGATACATATATGATTTTGATTTTGACCGCTGTGATTTGGCAATTGAATACTATATCAGAGCTTTGGATTTCACGGATCATGATTCGACGGTTTATTATGACCTGGCTCTTTGTTATGAAAATCTCGGCAATTTACCGGCGGCTATTGAAAATTTAGAGCAGTATCTGACTCTTTATCCTGAAAATGCCCGTGCTTTCTATGATTTGGGGCGTATTTATTTATTTCACGGGGATTTGTTTAGTGCAACGGCAGCCAGTTATAAGGCAATTGAATTTGCTCCGGACAGAGATTACGGGTACATGAATCTGGGTGCTATCTACATGGCTCAGGGAGATACGGCAACGGCAGTTGAATTTTATCGGCAGGCCCTTAAAGTAAACCCCGATCATCCGGCTTTGATAGAGTTTTTGTCTCAGTTTGAATAAAATGAGTTTGAAAGTTTTTTTTAACAATTTCATGAATAAGTAGACCCCTCCTCCTTCCTGTCATGCTGACGTTAGGAAGCATCTCCGGATTAATTGGGAGATCTCTCACAACATTTTCCATTTTCCATTTTCCATCATAATTTTTCCATTAAAAAACCCTTTCTAACCTCTTTTTTTTAGAAAAAAAGGGTTAACAAAAAAATCGCGGCTGAATTCCTCCTTGACCCGCTATGCTTTCACTTGCTAAAAATTTTAAACTCCTTGCGTCGAACAGTAAAATTTTTCACGCAAGATTCAAGCAGCGGGTGCCCCAAGTCCGGAATAAAGGCCGCATTCCTTCTGCGAAATGGCTTCTTTAAGGTCTTTAAGCTTGAAGTTTATCCAAAATATAAATAAAAAAGCCTGTCGTGCTGTTAATCGGGCCTTGAGGGGTTGTCCAATAAAACAAGAAAACAGGAACGCTTAGAATTTGAG
>REEL01000177.1 GCA_007695095.1 Chitinophagaceae bacterium
GTGAAAAATTAAAACCTAAAACTTTTAAAAAAGGGGATTTTTTAACCGTTCCGGGTCAGGTACAAAAAGTGCTTTATTTTGTAAAAAGTGGCGTGCAAATGTCATATTTTGAAACAGAAATCAAGACGCATGTAATTGCTTTCACTTATGCTCCGGGTTTATGTGCCATACCGGAATCATTTTCTCTTCAGGCGCCATCAAAAAATTATCTGCGATGTTTGTCAGACAGTGAAATGGATTATATAACTTTCGATGAGCTGCAAAAGCTGTTTGATGAATCTCACCAAATTGAAAGGCTTTTCAGAAAAATGACAGAATTTGTACTGGCCGGAATAATAAACCGGCACATTGAACTGCATTCTCTGACAATTGAAGATCGGTTTAAGGCTTTTTGTCAAAGAAGTCCTCACTTACTCCATCTTGTTCCACACAAATATATAGCATCATATTTAAGCATCGATCCCACTAATTTCAGTAAGTTATTCAACTCAGTGAAAATTTGATTTTGGTATATACCAAGTTTTCTTTTTTCATAATAAATGAACTTTGCCTGTAAATTATTATTATGAAAAATCAATGGTTAAACAAATCGGAATATCCCTTTAATTCCAATTATTTTGATGTGAACGGACAAAAGCTTCATTATATAGATGAAGGAAAAGGGGAGGTGGTTTTATTCGTTCACGGAACCCCTTCATGGAGTTTTGATTTCAGAAATATTATAAAAGAGCTAAGCAAAAATTTCAGATGCATAGCCATAGACCATATTGGATTTGGTCTGTCTGACAAGCCTGAGCATTATGACTATTCAACTCAAAACCACAGCAAAACTTTAGAAAAGTTTGTCATGGAAAAGCAACTTAATAACCTGACTTTGGCAGTACATGATTTTGGCGGGCCGATTGGACTCAATTTTGCGATAAATCAAGCTGAAAAAATCAATAAACTTGTTATATTAAACTCCTGGTTGTGGAGCAGTAAAAACGATCCGGAATTTATCAAACTCAGTAAAATTTTAAAAAGTCCATTGCTTCCTTTTTTGTATCGGTACCTTAATTTTTCCCCCAGATTTATTTTACCTAAATCTTTTGGAGACAAAAAGCTGCCAAAACATTTATTATCACAATTTACTAAGCCTTTTGCCAATAAAAAGCAAAGAAACGGAGCATTGGCATTTGCCAAGTCATTGCTGAATGATCAGGATTGGTTTGAAGAAATATGGAATAAGAAACAAGTTCTTTCAAAAAAGCCCGCATTGTTCATTTGGGGCATGAAAGACCCGGTTATCAAAGCACATAATCTTAAAAAGTTTCAAAGTGGTTTTACAAATTCAAAAACCATCCAACTGGAAACTTCCGGGCATTTTCCTCAAGAAGAAGAACCGGATATTGTCAGTAAGTCAATTAATGATTTTATGGTAGATAAATAATTAGACTCAGCTTCTAATTATAAGTAAGTCAATAATTAAAACTTTATTATTTAAAAAATATTAAACAATTTAATAGTTAAAGCTGTTGTTTTTTTGTATAATTAGGTATTATTAACTATTTAAAAAAAAGAATTATGGCTATTAAATTTCTCAATCAAATTGTAAACGGAGTAAAAGGTGGAGTAGTAGGTGCTGTAAAAGGTACTGCTGATGTAGGTTCCACTATTGTTAATTCTGTAAAAGATATTGCTGTTACGACACTTAAGGGTGCCGGCGAGCTTGTGATAAAAGGTATTCAGGTACCTGCTTCTATTGTAAAAGGTGCTATAGATGGCATTTCAAATATAGGTGTTTCATTTATTAAAGCAATTAAAGGCATCGTAAATGGTGCTGTTCAGGGAGCAATGTCTGAAGGTGTTGAACAAAAAGAAGCTGTAACGGGTGCCGTTCAGCAGGCAATGTATAGTGCCAAAGAATTAGGCGAAAACGTTGGTATGGTGGCAGTCGAGTCAGTTAAAGGAGCTGTTAATGGAGTAAAGCAGGTTGGCGGTGACACAGTTGGTGCTACAAAAACGGCAATCGTAGCTGCTCTTGAAGCGGCAAAAGAGATTGGTGGTGGCGCTACGGATGTAGTTAAAAGTTCTTTAGCTGACAGCGTAGAAGGAGCTAAGAAAATCCTTGACGAAATCAAAAAGTAGTTTAACTACATAAAATTCTGTATTTATGGAAAGAATCCGGGGTTTTGCCCCGGATTTTTTTGTTAGCCTATTTAACTTACTGCTTTCGCTCTGCGTCTCGCGAGTGTAAGTATTTAGCTGTCTCCGGCCGGTATTACTTTTTTAAAAAAGGTTAAAAAACTCTTTAAATTATCTAAATTACTTCTTTTAAAAACGGAAATATATCCTTTTACTCTTTTATCTTTTTTCTTGATAAAGCAGTGAAAGATCCAAGAATTCCAAATTCCAAGAGAGAAGAATATTAAATTATGGTAGTAAATGGAAAATGTTGGGGGGAACACCACTTCCATGCTCTCTCGCATGCGTCCGCATGTGACATGACAGAAGACTGCCTTTACTAACGGGGAGCAGAATTTATTGCATTTTCTGACATTGTCATTTCAAGATCGTCCAAATACAATACACTTCCCGGTTTTGGGTCTAAAGGATTACTTGCTGAAATAATGATTAATGCGGTATCGGGTATGGCTTGCTTGCTATATTCAATTGCTATCACAAACTGCCTGTAAGTATCGACTTTATCTGAAAAAGTAAAAGTCCCCTCACCGATTTGTTCCGTTTCGCCAATTGATTCATTCCATCTGGTCAATGTGATTGTTATATCACAATTATCCCCGTCTGCAGGATAATATCTGAACCACCCGCTCAATGTATCCGGCTTTTCTGTTAGTGGGAAACCGCCTTCAATGGTTTCCTCATCGGTGTCAATTTTTCCCGTAGTGGTTATAGCCGGTGTGACCCGGTCAAAAGGACTTGGGATGTGGTCTGTTTCCATGCGCATGGCATAATTTCCGGCAAAAGCATCAGCTCCTTCAGCACGGGTAACTGTATAGATATTTAATATGCCTGTTTGATCATTCAATGTATTCCACTCAGCCGGATCAAGATAAGCAGGGAACCCCTGAGATGTCCAGTCTTCAAAACCTGCGTTTGGTATATGGCCGGATGCAAAACCTGCATGGAGTAAAAAAACTAAGACAATCGAACTGATAAATTTCATTGGGCTAGTTTTTTTTTAAAATCCGTCAAACGCTTTATAAGCATAAGGATGGGAAATGAAAAATTAGTATGCTAATTTATTTCATTTCTCAGAAAAATCACTTTTTTTATCATAAAAACTTCTAAATCCCCTGTTGTTAGGGATATGTAAGTACGAACTATCATAGTTTCGGATCCCAAATCCGAAAGAACATCAAGAATTAGTTGAACATCCACAAATCTAAAATCCCGAAAAATTTCTGTATAAGTATAAATAATGTTTGTTTGCAGTC
>REEL01000178.1 GCA_007695095.1 Chitinophagaceae bacterium
GCCGGCTGTTATGTTATTTAGGTTCTGGTCTGTTGAGTTATATCCGTTCGGACCGATCCAGGTATATGTGATTGGACTGGCACCTCCACTTATATTTATGTTTATGCTACCGTCGTTCCCATTACTGCAACTAATATTATACCCACATTCAAAAACAGGTGAAGTAATAGTAGATAAAACTAATTCTGAAGGCTCACTAATTGTAATCGTTGTTGTTGATATACATCCATTGGCATCTGTTACGGTGAAATCATGTGTTCCCGCACTGACAGTAAATGTACCTGTGCCCGTGTATGGTTCAATACCGCCTGTTGCGCTAACCGTTACTGTTGTTGTTTCTCCATTACATAGTATTGGAGCATCTTCTGTGGATGTTGCTGCTAATTCTGAAGGTGCTGTCAATTCAACGCTTTCAATAGCTTCACATTGATTTGCATCTGTAACTGTTAATGTATAAATTCCTGCACCAATATTATTTAGGTTTTGGGAAGTTTGATTGTTAGACCAAAGATATGAATATGGTGGAGTTCCCCCACTTACAGATGATACAATAACTCCATCTAATTGATTAATGCAACTTACACCAAAACCATTAAAGTTTGAATTAACTGCTAAAGAAAGATCAACACCTTCTATTAACTCAATTTCAAAATTACCTGAAGTTTCACAACCGTTAGCATCTACTATTGAAACATTATAAATACCTTCTGATAATCCGGAAAAGCTTTGAGCTAAATCCAATTCGTTAATTGTTCCTGAAATTGTGGTATCCGTCCCGGTTATTATTACAGAAAATGGAGATAATCCGGAAGTTAAAGTTAGCTCTACTTCACCGGATAAATCTGTTTCACATACTGGTTGCCCAATTACATTAATAACTAAATTAGGCTCCTCATTAATTGTTATAGTTACCTCTTCAATCGTGTTGCATCCATTAGCAATATATGATGTAACTGTATATGTAGTTGTTTCATTAGGAGCAACATTGATAGATTCAGAAGTTTGACCCGTATTCCACAGAATGCTGTCAGTATCGCCAAAAACGCTAATTTCTACTGTTGAGCCAACACAAATAGCTGTATCTCCGGTAACTGAAATTTCAGGGTATTCATCGACAAAAACAGTTACATAAGTAGTGTCTTTGCAAACAGTAGTGAAAGATATATCATCTAATCCAAAATCATTTCCAATTTTAGCTTGATTTTGATTTACAATACAAATTTGTGCAACAGTTGCTGTATCACTATAATAAATAGCATAAAACTGTTCCCAAACAGATGGATTAGAAGCTACATTTGGAGCTTGGATTGGTGGTCCAAGCAAACTGTCATTTATAGAAAATGCCAAAATAGCCGGGGATTGAGGATGGATAGATGTTATCCATGCTGAAAAATAGTATTCAGTAAATGGTTCAATAACTACATCCTGACACCAGACTTTAACTCCTACATCTTCTGCACCATTTATCGCCATAAAATTACCGCTTCCGGTAGTATGATCATTCCCAACAAAATTAGGGTGATAAATACTAGGGTCATGAGTTACGGTATATGTAGACTCAGGGCCTAAACCTGTAGACCAGGAACCGGAAAATGGATCGTTTATATAATCATATTCACTATAAAAGCCGGTATTTCCTGATTCAAAATCACCATTAACAACTAACTCACCACTTGGAACTGCACCAACTACCATATATGTAGTTGTTTGCTGAGGACTTGCAAGCGGATTGGAAACAGAGTTATTACTTAGCCCGTCTGCAGGGAACCATTCATACATCATAGCGCCTATGGCATTTAGTTGAACAGTATCTCCGGCACAAATTGTTACATCATCACCCGCTGAAATATTTACATCATTTCCTTCAATTTCAAATGAAACAACTTTCTCACATCCGTTAGCATCAGTAACAGTTATACTGTAATTTCCTACATCAATGTTATAAATCATTTGAGAAGTATCGCCTGTTGACCAAGCATATTGATAAGGTTCTATACCTCCGTTAACTAATGCTTCAGCAATACCTTCAGAAGAATTAAAACAACCCCCACTTCCAAAAACTTCAACTTCAAGATTTTCAGCAGGTTCTGTTAATATGATATCCGTTTGTTTAATACATCCGTTGGCATCTGTTACGGTAACAGAATAAGTGCCTTTAGAAAGGTCTGTTCTTATTTTTGAAGTTGAATTATCATCCCATAAAATCGAAACGGGTTCTACTGCATCATTAATTATTAATTCTATTACACCATTACTATCACCCTTACATGATGGTTCTGTTAAGTTCCAGTCTAAATCAACACTACAAAAATAAATTATAGCAGAATCCGAATCTAATACATTTGATGTATTAGCAGCTGTAGCATTAACATCTACAACATTTACAATAGAATCCTGAGTTAAATCACTTGAATTAATTACATATTCACCACTTAATAAAACAATATCCCCCGGAGATAAATTGGATAAAGTAGTATCTAATCCAAGCATAGGGTCATTTACTACAATATCAAAAAGGCTAATATTTCCATCATTTTGAACTTCAATTAAATAAGTAATAATTTGACCCTCAAGTGAATAGTTTTCGGGTGTTGCTGACTTAGAAACAGACACTGAAGGATCCGGGCAAAACAAATCACCTAAATCAACTTCAAGTGTTACAGAAGATGTAATACCCTCTGAATCAGTAACTGTTAATGTTGCTGTATATATATCTGTTGTAGATTGATAAGTGTGACAAGGACTACTATTATTGGTAATTATTGTTCCATCTCCAAAATTCCAGCTATATGTATATGGTGGAGTTCCTCCAACTGTTATATCATTAAAGCAAACTTCAGTAGTATTTTCAGTAAAATCACCACAGAAATAATTAAAGTTAGTTACTAAAAATGAAATAGGACCTCCAATAAAATCTGTTCTATTTGCTCCGTAATCACTACATCTGAATCTATAATTTGAGCCACTCGGATTTGAACACTGACCTCCGGTTTGGACAGATACCCACGTATTCAATAATTCAAATTGTTGTCCATAGGAAAAGCTAATAGGACCTAACATTAACAAATTTGATGTGCCGGGAGGTACAATATCTGAAACACATTCATTTTCTTCAGAAACTAAATTTCCATCTAAAAATATTTCAGTTGAAACTCTGGCCGCGTATCTATCAGAATTTGAATTATTAAAAAATGTCCCCCACACATAAACATCAACAGTATCACCAATATTAAAAATTGGTAGTGGATTTCCATTTTGATCCGCTATATAAACTCCTAAAAAGTTTACATCATTTGCCTGACCAATATTTTGTGTCAACTGGCAATTATTGTTTAATAAACACTGTCCGGACCAGGGGTCGTTATTATTATTTTGAACACTTCCGGGTTGACAAGAGCTTGAATAGGAGCTTGCGCTAAATGAAATAAACAACAAAGTAACAGCTAAAAAAATTCTTTTAAGAAAGCTGTTTAGGGTTGAAATAGTAATAGTTTTCATCTTTATTAGAGAGTTTCGTAACAAAAAAAACCGATGTGTAATTACATCGGCTTTTTTTTACGATAAACCCTCCAAAAGGTTCTATAAAAGTACATATTTAAAAAAACACTAAGCTACAGGCTCAGCATTTTTTATCTCTACGCTGGCAAATGACTCAAACTTTTTAAAATTACTAACAAATGCATTTGCTAATTCGGAAGCTTTTGCATCATAAAGATTTTTATCACTCCAGGTATTTCTGGGATTCAAAACTTCATCAGGTACATTAGGGCAACTTTGGGGTGTAGCTAATCCAAAATTTGAATGTTTTTGATATTCTACATTATCTAACTCACCTCTTAAAGCAGCCGTTATCATTGCTCTGGTGTACTTTAACTTCATTCTTTCACCAACTCCATATGGTCCACCGGTCCATCCGGTATTTATTAACCAAACATTCACATTATACTTCTCCATTTTTTCTCCTAACATCTCAGCATATTTAGTTGGATGCAGAGGTAAGAAAGGTGCTCCAAAACAAGCAGAAAATGTTAATTTAGGCTCTGTAATTCCGGCTTCTGTACCGGCTACTTTAGCAGTATATCCTGAAATAAAGTGGTACATAGCCTGTCCTTTTGTTAACTTGGAAATCGGAGGAAGAACTCCAAATGCATCGCAAGTAAGGAAAAATAAATTTTTAGGTATGGGTCCGACAGAAGGTTTTACTATATTATCTATATAATCTATAGGGTAAGCTACTCTGGTATTCTCCGTTATAGATGAATCCTCAAAATCTATAGTTCGTGTATTTTTCTTAAACACAGTATTCTCTACTAATGCTCCGAATTTAATAGCGTTAAAAATTTGAGGTTCTGTTTCTTCTGTTAAATCAATACATTTTGCATAACATCCACCTTCAAAGTTAAATATATGATCATCTTCCCAACCATGCTCATCATCTCCAATCAGTTTTCTTTCGGGATCAGCAGACAAAGTTGTTTTACCGGTTCCGCTTAAACCAAAAAATAGAGAACTGTCATTATTTTTACCAATATTTGCCGAACAATGCATTGATAAGACTTTCCTTTCTTGTGGCAGCAAGTAATTTAATACTGAAAAAATCCCTTTTTTAATTTCACCTGTATAGGCTGTTCCACCTATTAATATCATTTTTTGTGTAAAATTAATTATAGCAAAGTTTGATTGACGAGTGCCGTCAATCTCCGGATCTGCATGAAAACCGGGTGCAGCAACTACTGTCCAATCAGGCCTGCTGCCTTCAATTTCATTTAAATCAGGTCTTAAAAATAAATTATTAGCAAAAAGATTCTGCCATGGATATTCAGTAACTACCCTTAAGTTAAGTCTATGATTTTCAGATGCACATGCATAAGCATCACGAGCATAAACTGTTTTTCCTTTTAAGTAACTAAAAACTTTTTCTTTTAATAAATCGAATTTTTCCGGAGTGAATGGAATATTAATATCTCCCCAATAAACTGTATCTGTTGTTTTTTCATCTTTAACTATAAAGCGATCTTTGGGAGACCTCCCGGTAAATGCTCCGGTTTTTACTACTAATGCGCCTGAATCTGATAATTTTCCCTGATCCTGACTTAAGGTATGTTCTACTAGTTGTGCTGGTGTTAAATTCCAATAAACCTTGCCCAAACCATTTAAGCCTATTTCACTTAAATCTGCCTGAGGACTTTTAATACCGATTTGTTCAATCATTTTACGATTTTTTTTCAATAAAATACAAAATTAAAGAAATATAGTTGAAGTAACCCTTTGTTTAACTAAATAAATTTATTCTACTGATAAATGTGGATAATTTTTCCAATACCCCTTTACCATTAAAGATTTATTTTATACCTTTTCCCGGGTAAGACTTTTACTAATCCTTCGAACTCAAGATTTAACAGAATTGAAGCTATTTTAGTACTTTCCAAAGCACATATTTGAACTAATTTATCAATCCCAATTGCTTTATGGGTCATCAAAACATTTATAATGGTTTGTGTTTCTGTATCGTATGTGCTTAAATTCAAGGAAGTCTGGTGGTTTTCTTTTTTTTTCTCCTGATTGTACTTTTGCCAATCTTTATCTTTTATTAAATCTTCAATATCATCCAATAGCTGAGCTTTATGAGTTTTTATAAGATAATTACAACCTTCAGAGGTTGCAGAACCTACAGCACCCGGTAAAGCATAAACCTCTTTAGAATATTCATTGGCATATTCTGCACTTATGATTGACCCTCCTTTACGTTTGGTTTCAACCACTATTAAAGCATCACAAAGAGCCGCTATAATACGATTTCGCCTTGGAAAGTTTTCTCTTATCAGTTCTGTTCCAACCGGAAATTCTGATATCCAGGCTCCATCATTTTCAAGCATCTTTTTTGCAGTATCCATATGAAGCTTAGGATAAAGGGTGTCTAAGCCATTTGCTAAAACACATGCCGTAGGTAAATTATACTTCAAAGCCATTCGATGTGAGGCTATATCAATTCCGTAAGCCAACCCACTTATTATATATGGTCCATAAGATTGAAGTACTTTCATCCAATTTTCAAGATTAGACACCCCATATTCAGTTGCATTTCGCGTTCCGACTATGCTAAGCATACGTTTATGGTTTAAGTCCATTTTTCCTTTTTTATATAAAAGTATCGGACTGTCTGAAAGGTATTTTAGTCGGTAGGGATAATTATCCTGTCTGAAATAAATAAGTTCAATTCCATATTTCTCAGAATCTTTAAATATTTGCTCTGCCTTGAGCAAAACGTTTTGACTTAATATGCTTTTTGCCTGTTTTGCACCGATTCCCGGGATTTTCAATAAACTACGTTCCGTAGATTTAAATACAGCCTCCTCTCCACCGCAATAACCGATTAAGCTTTTTGCAGTTACCGGACCTACACCCTCTAAAATAGACAATGCAATTCTGTGTAACCAGTCTTGTTCCATTTTTTATGTGCTTGAAAAATTAATCAACAATCTACATATTATACTCTACTCATTAATCACTCAATTTGTCATAAATTTCAAATGTAAAAGCATACTTATGTTTTTCATCTTTTGGATGCAAAAACTTTTGAGTAAGTTTAAAAACTTTAGGGTCTATTTCCGGAAAATAAGTATCCCCTTCCAACTCTACATGAATTCTAGTTAAATAAATTCTTTGCAATACAGGCATAGACTGACGGTAAATCTCCCCCCCTCCAATGATAAAAATTTCATTTTTTTCTATGCTTTTAGCATATGATAAGGCTTCTTCCAAATTTTGAAAAATCATGCAGTCTTTAGCCTTAAAGTTTTGATTTGATGTAACTACCAGATTTTTTCTTTCCGGCAGTGCTTTTCCCATAGATTCAAAAGTTTTTCTTCCCATTATAACGGGAAATCCTAAGGTTACTTTTTTGAAAAACTTAAAATCATCAGGTAAGTGCCACAATAATTGATTTCCCTTTCCTATCACATTATTCTCGGTTGCTGCAGCAATTGCAGATATTACAGGCCCAACTTCTTTCATAATATATAGTTTTTATACAGAAACTTCAGCTTTTATATGAGCTTGAGGATTGTAGTTAATAATTTCAAAATCTTCAAATTTAAATTGAAAAATGCTTTCCGGTTTAGATTTAATCACAAGTTTGGGTAGTTCTAAAGGTTCACGACTCAACTGTGTTTTAGCTTGTTCCACATGATTACTATACAAATGAACATCTCCGAAAGTATGAATAAACTCTCCAACTTCTAAGTTGCAAACTGATGCTATCATATGGGTTAGAAGTGCATAAGAAGCTATGTTAAAAGGAACACCCAGAAATGTGTCTGCACTTCTCTGATAAAGTTGACAAGAGAGTTTGCCTTCAGAAACATAAAACTGAAATAAACAATGACATGGAGGAAGAGCCATATCGGGAACATCCGTCGGATTCCAGGCCGTTACTATAAGCCTCCTTGAATCGGGATTCTTTTTAATCTGATCTATCACATTAGAAATCTGGTCGATAGTTTCTCCATTCTTACCGGGCCAGGACCTCCACTGTTTACCATACACAGGCCCTAATTCTCCATTCTCATCAGCCCACTCATCCCAAATACTCACTTTATTCTGTTTGAGATATTCAATATTTGTTTCTCCGCGCAAGAACCATAATAATTCATGAAAAATGGATCGGGTATGTAGTTTTTTAGTGGTCAGTAATGGAAATCCTTCTTTCAAATCAAAACGCATTTGATATCCGAAAAGACTGTAAGTACCGGTTCCGGTCCTGTCACTTTTAAATGTTCCCTTAGTTAATAAATCATCAAGTAACTGTAAGTAGATTTTCATTGATTGCGATATGTTTTTTTTAAAAATAATTCCTGATAATAAATGTAACATTTTTCTCTAAAAACAGTAAATATATTAAAATTTATTTTCCTTAGAAATTCGATCTCCTTTATGGCTTACTTAAATTTATATTGGATTAAACGCATACTATTTATAGTTTGTATGTTTTTTCTAATGCACTCCTTAAAGGCTGAAATATACCCACAACTTGATAGTTTAGAAAAAGTTGCCTCAGAAAAAAATAAAAATAATACCGGTCAATATACCACTGATTTAATTGAAATTTACAAAATACTAAATAAAGAATATTTAAACTTTGACCCGGTTAAAGCTATCGATGCTTCCCGAATGGCAATAGAATTTGCAAAGGAATCAAAAGATACATTGTTACTTGCATACACTAACACTCACTTTGGAAATGCATACAGAAATCTGGGTTATTATGAAATTGCTTTAGAGCATTTTTTTAATAGTAAAAACATTTTAAAAAGCATAAAAGATTACGGTGCCATCTCATATTCCTATAACGACATAGGAAACATTTATTATGACCAGAATATGTTCACAGATGCTTTAAAGTACTACAATAAAGCTTATAATATCAGCTTACTTCAATCAAATAACAGACCAAAGGCAGTATCCTTAAACAACATAGGACTTGTTTATTTAAATAAAGAACAATATGATAATGCGATACAAAAATTCTTAAAAGCTCTACACTACAGGAAGTCCGGTGGTAACAATGCTTTAATTGCTCATTCATATAATTATTTGGGATATGCTTATAGTTTGAAAGGAGATAAGGAGATTTCTCTTAAATATTTTGTAGATGCTATTAATCTCTACAAAGAAAATTTTCAGGAAAATGAACTTGGAAATGTATACAGATTTATGATATCTCTATATCAGGATGATTATGAAAAAGCTTTTCACTACTATGACTTGGCAAAAGATATTTTCAGTAAAAGAGACAATCTCTATAACTTAAGTATCTTAAAAACAGAAATGGCACTTATGCTTATCAATATTGAGAAGTATAATGAAGCTGAATCTCTTCTATTAGAATCAATAGAAATAGCTAAAAATAAGGGATTTTTAAGACATATTTGTAAAAATTATGACATTTTAAAAGAGACTTATGTAAGTCTGGGGAAACATGATTTAGCTTTAGATGCTTATAAAAGTTATGTGAATTTTAAAGATAGCATACAGTTTAACGATATACACGAAAAATATGCTCAAATGCAAATCCGATTTGAGTTAAAACAGAAAGATCAGGAATTGGCTGAAGCCGAAAAAATTAAAAACATCCAAAAAACAGAACTTAAAAAGACAAAACTATTTTATCAGATATTAACGCTTCTCATAGTTGTACTGCTTGTATTTATCGGGTTCATAATGATTTCTTATACAAATAAAGTACAGACCAACAGACAGCTCGCTCTTAAAAAAGATATAATCGAAAGTCAGAAGGAAAAAATTCTAGTAAATAATAATGAGCTGAAAAAAGCTAAAGAACTAGCAGAGATGTCCTCAAAAGCGAAAGGTCAGTTCCTTTCAAATATTACGCATGAAATCAGAACTCCAATGAGCGGAATTATAGGAATGACAGATTTGATTATTCAAAGTCACCCTAATGAAGCTTTCACACCGGAACTAAAGTCTATAAAATTTTCTGCTGAAAAGCTGCTTTCAATTATAAATGAAATCTTAAACTACTCTAAGTTAGAAAGTAAAGAGGTTGAATTAGAAAGTATTTCTTTTGATGTTTATGAACTCATGGATGAACTAATAAAGTCTATCAGAGCAAATAAAACAAATAACGATATAAAATTAATACTTGATATTGATAAATCTACTCCAAAATATATTCAGGGAGACCCTACTAAGTTGTATCAAATTATATTAAACCTGGTGGGTAATGCTTTTAAATTTACTGAGAAAGGATATGTAAAAGTTAAAGTTAAAGCGGAGCCGATATCCAACAACGAGCATGCTTTCACCTTTATAGTGGAAGATACCGGAATCGGAGTAGAAAAATCTAAACTTGAGAGTATATTTGACTCATTTAAGCAAGCAGAACCTAATATTCACCGAAGATTTGGCGGCACCGGTTTAGGACTTTCAATTGTAAAAAATCTGGTAAATATACACAAAGGAGATATCAAGGTAGAAAGCGAACCCGGAGTGGGATCTAAATTTATTGTAAAAATAAACTTAAAGATTTCAAAGGAAACAACAGCTAAAATCAATCCGCCAAAAGAGAATTTAGATAGCATTCTAAACAACATGACTGTTCTTCTGGTCGATGATGAACCCATAAATCTTGAAGTAAATAGAAGGATACTGATGAATGCAGGTGCAAATGTACATACAGAAACAGACGGGTTTTATGCCTTCGAAAAAGCGCCTGAAATAAATCCGGGACTAATCATATTAGACCTTGAAATGCCACGCATGGATGGCTTAGAATGCACTACTGAACTTAGAAAATTAGAAAAGTTTGCAAAAAATCATTTCACCATAATTGGGCTCACCGCTGATATTTTTCCGGAAACCAAAAAGAAAGCAATTTCTGCCGGAATGGATTATTTGTTGACCAAACCTCTAAAAATAGAGTTGCTTAAAGAAAAGCTAAGAATGATTCAAAAGAAAAAAGAAGCCCAATCAAAGATTGCTTAATTTTAAGTGTATTTTAAACGTACAAAAGGCATACAGCATACACGGCAACGCCTTCCTTTCTTCCAATAAACCCCATCTTTTCGTTAGTAGTTGCTTTTACGGTAACATCAGTTATTTCAATGTTTGACAATTCACTTATAGACTTTCTCAGTTGTGGAATAAAAGGTTTTAACTTAGGTTTTTCCAAAACAACTGTAGCATCTATATTCCCTATCTTAAATCCTTTTTGTGTAATTAACCCTAAAGTTTCTCTATACAATATCTTGCTGTCTATATTCTTATATTTCTCATCAGTATCGGGAAAGTGAGTCCCAATATCTTCTAATCCGGCAGCACCTAATAATGCATCGCAAATAGCGTGTAACAAAGCATCTGCATCTGAGTGGCCAAGCAAGCCTTTTTCGTGGGGAATAGTTACACCACCCAGCACAAATGGTCTACCTTCAACCAACTGATGAACATCAAAACCAAATCCAACTTTAACTTTTGCAGACATAAATTTATGTTTAAAAAGGTATTCTAACTGAGACTTACACCCGTACTAAAACTTGTAGAAAATAGCTTCAAACGTAAATCTTTTCCCGGGCAAAAATAACTTATAATCCTTAATATTTTTATACAAACACAGAAGATTACCATTGATTAAATATTTCGGATTGAAACAAAAAAAAAGCCACTTTAAAAAGTGGCTTTCTCAT
>REEL01000179.1 GCA_007695095.1 Chitinophagaceae bacterium
TAACTCCTTAAAAAAACTTGAAGAATATAAAATCCTTAATGGGGATACTTTATTACACGGTACGAGTAAAGAATATTATGAAAATGGTAATTTAAGATTGAAATCTCTTTATAACATGGGGCTTTTAGATGGAAAACAATATGGTTATTTTGAAAATGGTACAATGAATTTTGAAGTTACATGGTTAAACGGTTTTAAAGATGGAAAATGGAAATTTTATTATAATGATCCCGAAAAAAAATTGTTAGAATATAAGGCCTTTTTCTATCAAGACTCCTTAGCATACCATCAATTTGCTTATCATAAGAATCAGGTAGTTTCAAAATACAGTTTTGAAAATCCGTTTATTAGTGGGTATATTTATTTAAGTAGTTATGATAAAAACGGTAATTTAATTATGGAGGATGGTGATAAAAACCCATATATATTTGTACCTGACGATATTAATAACGGAATGTATTATTTCGGTGATACATTGTATTATTATGTTTTTTATCCCATCCCTCCTCATATAGAAGTAGAACTTTATGCTAAAATGGATGTTCATGAAGAATGGTATGAACTTCAATTACCAAATGATAAATATCAGACAAGTGTTTTTTATAGTATTTTAAAAGATGTAGGCAAGTTTTCACTTAAAGCAAAATTAGTTGTAAAAAAAGGAGGTGAGACTAATGAATATTTATCTAATCCTTTTAAATTTGAGGTTCACGATCCCAGCTCCCCATAACTTCATCTTGTATTATGTGACTGTGCTACATCAAAACTAAAACCGTTCTTTGAAAAAATGCTTATTTTTAATTCGTCATGCAAAAATGTCTTTTTAGAAATATAATCGGCTTCTACACCCAATCCCAACGGGTAAAACTTGACATCCATAGCAGCCAGCAGAGTTCGAAAGGTTTGCCTGTTGAGACTAAAGACCCGATTGGTAATATAACGAAAATAGATTATGATGTTTACCATTTACTGCCGGAAACCGTTACACAGAAACAAAGTGCCGGTACGGATCTTGTTACCATAGCCGAATATGATTACCGTGTAATGCAGGCAAAACAGATTACCGACCCAAACGGCAATCGTACCGCATATCGTTTTACACCACTTGGTTTACTCAAAAGTATATCGGTGATGGGTAAAGAAAGTGAAACGCTTGGCGATGAACCCGATACCGCTCCCGGTACGATTATGGAGTATGACTTCATGGCTTTTGTAAATGAACAGCAGCCTGTATGGGTTAAGACTATTAAAAGAGAATATCACACACACGACAGCGACATACCCGATGGAGCAGATGCAGAAGCAACTATTACTACAATAGAATTTACCGATGGTTTTGGCAGGTTACTGCAAACCCGCACACAAGGAGAAGATGTGATTTTTGGGCAGAAAGAGTACGGAGACAGCGGACTGCCGGATGACCAGACTAAAAACGGCATAGCCAAAGGCAAAGAACGCAGTGCAAACGATCCTTACAATGTGGTGGTCAGTGGCTGGCAGGTATATGACAATAAAGGACAGGTGATCAAACAATACGAGCCATTTTTTGACAAAGGTTTTGCCTATAATTACAATGTCCGGTAGCGAGGGCGCTAAGGACAGGGGGAGTTGTTTAAGGACATGCTTTGTGGTGATTTGAATTATTTTTTATCAACAATGTTTTGTAGTTCACTTTCTAAAAACACTTTAAGCCCACATACAGAAACATGATGTTTTAAAGGATATTTTTCTGATTCAGGTACAATGATGTAATTGTGTTTTGTTTTCAAATCTTTTATGCCTTGATGAAATCCTTTAGTAATTTTTGGAGCAGAAGTAAATTTAATTTCAATTGCGGAAACAGGCTTCATTGCTTTTGTTAATAATAAGTCTATTTCTGTTCCTGTGTGTGTACGATAAAAATAAACATCCAGATCGTCCGGTTTTTCTGAAAGCACCTGTTGAAGCACATAACTCTCAAAAGAAGCCCCTAAAAAAGGCATTCCAAGTAATTCGTCAAAATGATTAATCCGCATTAAGCGATGTAAAATACCTGTATCTGAAATAAATATTTTTGGAGATTTTACAATGCGTTTTTTCACATTTGAAGAGTACGGCTCTAATGTTTTTACCATAAAAGCTCCTTCCAAAAATTGAATGTATTTTTTTATTGTATGATTTGTTAAACCTAATGACTTTCCGATTGAAGTTGCATTAAGCAGATTGCCGTTTTGCCAGGCAAGCATTTCCCATAATCTTCTGACTAAAACAGGAGAAGCAGATAATCCGAGTAAAGGTAAGTCCCTTTCAATATAAGTTTTGATAAAATCATCAAGCCAACGTTTGGATTGCTTATCATTAGTGTTTAAAATGCTATTTGGAAATCCACCAAAAAAATGATGCCGTTGCCAGTTGATTTCCTTAAGCTCTGAAAATGATAAAGGGTTCAATTCAATATAACTGATACGCCCGGCTAATGTTTCAGAACTGTCCCGAATAATATCCGGACTTGCCGAACCCAGAATTATAAAGCGAAGTGGCTCCCTTTGCTCATCTACCGAAGCACGAATTAATGGAAATAATTCCGGGCGGGTTTGTATTTCATCAATGATGATGCATTTATCCTGATGCCCTTGAAAATAAATTTCAGCTTCATTCATTTTCTCAAAGTCAGAGGGTTTCTCCAAATCAATATAAATACACTTTTTTTCTATGATTTGTATGAATTGCTTTGCCAAAGTAGTCTTTCCTACCTGTCTTGGCCCTATAATGCCAATAACCGGATTAAACTTACCTAATTCGATGAGTTCGTCAAGACATCTCCTTTTAATCATCATTGAAATTTGGAATTTTGATTTCTGTTTTTCAAGGTAAAATTAGGACAATGTTTTTAAATTAACAACAAATTATCCTTGAAAAATGGAATTTTGATTTCCAAATTTCAAGGTAAAACGCATGCCTAACTACAATATTCAACTTTACAAAGAGTCTAAAAATTAGACACTTATGAATTAACTAACTGTCCATCCCAATTTAGCAAGTTTACCATTTTGAATTATAACAATCCACCTCTTACAAAGGCCAAAACAGCATCTCTGCTGTTCTTGTCCAAACTACTTTTCGTTTAGCCATTCCAAATTTCTTTTATCCATCGCTTCTTGAGAAATCAGTTTTCCATTCTGAATGTCTTTTTCACTCATTTCCAACATTGCCTTCTGTTCATCTGTCAATTCTACAATTTCTGTTTCAGAGGTACTTTTAGTGATTAACTTATCAAGTGCCTTTAAAAAATCTTTGTCCTTAATAGATAATATTTTATCTATCAACCCATTTCTTATTTGATTAATTGATTCCATATTTTGTAATTTAATTTCTAAATATCCGAAACTTTAGCCTTATTTCAAAAAAAATAGTTCCCCCCCTAGCAACAGCCTGTCCGTAGCGTCCCCACTACCGGACAAGAAATAAAACGTAATTCTGAATTAAAATACGCATTCTACATCAATCAAACTAAGCATACCGGCATAATTAGAAGCACTGCTTTATAAAAAATGTTCAGGTTCTGCAACCAATCCGGCATGCTACTTCCACGAAAAAACCGGATAAAACACTTCAGTGTATCAAAAGCCGGTAAAAATGGGAAAGAAGAAAACAAAAGTTCTTTGAAAATATGCTTATTTTTAATTCGTCATGCATAAATGTATCTTTAAAAATATAACCGGCTTTTTGTCTTGTTCGGAAGTTTTGAACTACAGACTTTGTTAATTGTACAATACAGAAAACCTTACATTAAACAAAAAAAATCACTAATTTTACAATAAACAATTGTTATGCGTGTAACAGAAATCAAAAAGGAATTAAAACAACTCATTGAATTAGAAAATGACCCTGAAATTTTAGATGCAATCAGGACTTTATTGAGTAAAAGTGTAAAGGAACTTATGTTGAAAGAAAAGCTCATTGCAAGAGCAAAACGCTCAAATAAAGACATTAAAGAAGGCAAATTACTTAGTAGAGATGATGTTGAGACAAAAAGGGATAGTTATTTATGAAACCCAAAAGGGAAATTGTTTATACTCACCAAGCATTTAATAGCTTAAATGAATCATTGAATTTATTAAAAGATAAAGTAAATGTTCAAAAAATTAAAGAGATTAGAAAGCAAATTCTTGACAAAGTTGAAATTTTAGCTACACATCCTGAAAGTGGTCAAATTGAAGAATTTCTTTTAGAACTAAACCAAGGTCACAGGCGAATAATTTATACGCATTATAAAATCATCTATCTGTCCGCAAAAGACAAAATTATCATAACTGATATATTTGATACACGTCAGGATCCAAACAAAATGAAAGCTTAGTGTAATTGTAATACTCTCGTTGTTTATAGATACTTCAAAAAAAAGCAGCTTACCGTTTTGAACTACGGACTTGAGCATTTGGACAAAAAATGAAAGTTTTGGATTTTAAATTACCCAGCCTGTCCGTAGCGTCCCCGCTACCGGACAAGAAATTAAACGTAATTCTGAATTAAAATACGCATTCTACATCAAACAAACTAATTAGTCGTCCATTAAAAACTACTTAACCGCTTGATTGTTAATTAATTGTTGATAAA
>REEL01000180.1 GCA_007695095.1 Chitinophagaceae bacterium
GAAATCCAAATATTTTTACATTAAACAAAGTTTTAGAAAACTTTTTCATCCGTTACTATAATTTACAAAACAACAATATATTGTATTAATAACTGTCATTTTAACATGCAATTAGTTTTATATTCTTTATAAGTGTCACAAATAAATATAATTATTTCAACTCATTACGAAGTGTTTTTTTTTGCTTTAAGATGTTCTTTTCAATACTTTTCTTTACTTTTCTTTACTTTTACTAATCTTTTAATCATTTTTATAGTCTAAAAAAATAAAACCTTGAAAAAGGGATACCAGCAACAACTATTAAAACTGCATCAACAATTAGATGAAATTCAGGATAAAAGCAACCCGCTTATATTACAAGCAATTTTTGATAAAATTGCATCTATATATGAAAAGTTGCAGGACTATGCTGAAGCTATAGAATGGCGTCTAAATTCGCTTAAAATTCATGAGACATTAGGTAATAAAAATAAAACATTTAAACTTCATATATGGCTTGGGAATTTATATTTAAGGTCTCGATTATTTGATCACTCATTAGAGCATTATAATAAGGCTGGAGAAATTGCCTCTACAGAAAATCAAAAGGCTGAAGTTTTACTCCGAACAGGCAACATTTTAACCTGGAATAATAAACTCCAAAATGCTGAGAGTTTACTGAAAGAATGTTTGGCTAAACCTCATATTAAACTACTTCTCAGAATACAAGCTGAGCAAAATTTAGCAACAATTTATTACAAACAAAAAAAATATACAGAGGCAATCAAACTTTACTTGCATTGTTTAGAAATGCTTCCTGAAGATAAAATCAATGTTAAATGCGATATATTAAAATCATTAGCTTTAACATATTATCTTAATAACGAATACAAAAAAGCGTTAAAAACTTTAAAATCTACGGAAAAAATACTACCAAAAGTTACTAACAAATTAATTTGGTTAAAGGTGTATGAATTTACCTACTTCTGTTATGAAGAACTCCAACAATTTGACAATGCATTAAAATATTATAAATTATATGCTGATACAGAGAAGGAAATAAAAGAAGATAAAATAACCTATAAGCTTGCAGCTATTGAAGTTAATAACAAACTAATTCGAACACAGTCTGAACGTGAAATTTTCAAACAGAAGAACACAGAATTGGCCGAGAAAAATAAAATCATTGAATTTGAAAGAGAAAGGTCTGATAAATTACTTCTAAATATTTTACCTCTGGAAGTTGCTAATGAATTAAAAAATAATGGAAAAGTAACTGCTCGGCACTTTTCTGATGTAAGTATTTTGTTTACTGATTTTAGTGGTTTTACTGCTCTTTCAGGAAAACTTCCTCCCCAAGATCTTGTCAATGAACTAGATATTTGCTTTAGAGCTTTTGACCTAATCATGGAAAAATATCACATTGAAAAAATTAAAACAATTGGTGATGCATATATGGCAGCCTGTGGATTACCGCTTCCGGATAAACACCATGCTGAAAAAACTATAAAGGCTGCCATCGAGATGAGGGATTTTATGGAGAATCGCTATAAAATCAGTAAAGTAAAACTAAAAATGCGAATAGGTGTAAATTCCGGAAATGTTATTGCCGGAGTGGTTGGTATCAAAAAGTTTGCTTACGATATTTGGGGAGATGATGTAAACTTAGCAGCCAGAATGGAAAGTAGTGGAGAAACAGGTAAAATAAATATATCCAAAAAAACTTATGAACTCGTAAAAGGTAAATTTAGCCTGGTATATAGAGGGAAAATTGCTGCTAAAGGCAAAGGTGAAATTGAAATGTACTTTGCAGAGCCATTAAGTATGCCCTTAATGGATACAATTCAAAAGCAAAAGATTAAAAACACCTAATAATATTTTTTCTTTCTGAAAATAGGCTGTTTGACAATGAAATAAGGTTAATTTTGATTGTCTACATAATTTAAATAGGCTGTTTTTTGGAGTAGATAATAAAACACAGCTTTAATATTTCAATCAAAATAACTAATATTCCAGTTCTTTTATTATTCTATATTTAATCGGATTTTATAAATTAGGCCTGGTTTTGATTACTTCTGTTAGATAAACTACCTTTTAACTTTCGGAGTAAAACCCTTATTTAATTTATAAACTAAACTACAATGTCAGTTTTGAAGCCTTTCTTTTTCATAATAGCAATTTGTCATTTTTCATTCTTTTCTTTCAATTTAATTGCTTCAGAAAAAACACTTTCTGAGAAGTTTTTACCTGTTGTAAAAAAAGGTTTAAAAGCAGCAGATAGAAATATAACCGACTTGTCTATGCCCGAAGATTTAAGCAGCAGAGATGCTTTTCGATTAAGTTTAATAGATACTTTGTTTTCTAATCCACTGTATACTATAGATGTGATTGCCGCTGAATCTGAATTTCTTTTTGAAAAATATAATCAGCCTGAACATTTATTTGAGCATATCTCTCACCGCCTGGATGAGCCCTTCCCTATCATGGCATTTGAAGCAAAGCCAATAGCTGAACTTATAAGTAAAAATGAGATGAAAAAAATTGCAGACCACCCTGAACTTCAAACTCAAATAGAAAATTTTGTCACGAAAAGCCATACCGTAGTTGAGCTTATTAAAAAGGCTAAGGAAGACATTCCAACAGATACTTTCAATATGCTCAAACAGGAATTACCACAGCTTTTTAGATCAGATAATACAGATGAAAGCATAAGGGGCAATACTTTAGAAGACTACAAACTGAGGGAATATGCATCAATTGAAAAGTCAAAAAGATTGTTTTCACTAATTGAAGACTTCAATACCGGAGCTATACTTAAAGCGGCATCTATTGCTTATCGGGCAAGCCTTGACTTAACAGATTTTTTAGAAAATACAAAAATAGACATACCTGAATTCACATTAGAAACAGCATTGGGGAAAATCATTTTTTCAGATAAAACGCCTTCTGATTATCTACTTTGGGTTTTAACGGAAAAATCTAACCATATTAACTTTTCAGAAATAGAAAAAAGCGACTTTCAGGTTTTGATAAATCGGGGAGGAAATAATTATTATAGAAATGAAACTGCCGGCTTAGGTGGCTCTATCGGTGGGATAGATATTTTGATAGACATAAAAGGAGATGATATTTATCACTCAAAATCGTATAGTCAGGGAAGCGGCTTTATGGGTGTGGGTATCCTTTTAGACAAATCCGGAAATGACCGCTATATTTCTTCATTTACTTCTCAAGCTTGTGGAGCTTTTGGAGCTGGACTTTTATTTGACCTTAATGGCAATGATTTATATGAAGGAAATCAAAATATACAAGCAGTGGGTTGGGTAAAAGGATATGGGGCTTTGGTAGACCTGAGCGGCCATGATCAGTATCTGGCAAGACCTGAATTTGTAGATATGCTTCGATATGATGACCGCTATGTAACCTTAAGTCAGGGTATAGGCTTAGGTCATAGACCTCATGCTTCCGGAGGTATTGGAATCCTGGCTGACAAAGCCGGAAATGATTTTTATCTGAGTGATATTTACGGACAAGGTTCGGCCTACTGGTATGCCCTGGGCGGTTTAGTCGATAAATCCGGACACGACAAATATCAGGCATATCAATATGCTCAGGGAAGTGGGGTGCATCTGGCTTTTGCAGGCCTCATAGATTACGGAGGCAGAGACCAATATATCAGCAATGGTGTTTCTCAAGGCTGCGGACACGATTATGCCTTTGGGTTTTTACTCGATTTGGGAAATGATGATGATAACTTTGTTTGTGAAGGTTTATCGCAGGGAGCAGGAAATGCAAACGGGATAGGCTTGTTTATAGCTGAGGGCGGACAAAATGGCTACATTGCTAAAAGAGCCAATAGTCAGGGGTATTCAGATTTTAGAAGAAGTTTTGGAACTACCGGAATTTTTGCAGACCTGGGTGAAAATGCCTTTTTCGGTTCTGTAAACGGAAAGCGAAACCGATTTTGGAATGCCGGAACAAAAGGCACGGGAATGGATTTACCATCTAATTTCATCAGTACTCAAACTGAGCCTGAACAAACTAATGAAGAAAAAGCAGAATCCACCGAAAAAGAAGAAGAGAATAAATTTGCGGATGAAACAGATTTACAAAAACTATTTTGGCATGCTTCTGCCGCTCCTCTTAAGTTCCAAAAATATGTGGAACCTGCCCGGGAACGTCTTTTGGAAATTGGCGATGAAGCGCTCGATTTTATCATGCAACAAATGCTTACAGAATCAGTCAGAGAAGTTCATTTGTTTCGAATTATTTTACCCAAGTTTGGCGAAAAGGCAACCAAAGCGCTCAGTGATTCGCTATCTTCCGAAAATCCGTTTATAGTCTCCAGAGCTTTGAACCTACTTCAGGAATGCAGTAAAGAAGGTCATGGCATTTATGTCGCAGAAACTGTAGTTCCATTTACAAACGATCCTTCATGGCAAAGAAGAAGCCATGCTTATATGTTTTTATCCCGTTTAGACACTACTGCTTATCAATCAATTCTACTGGAGGGCCTGTATGACTCACATCCTCATGTCAGAAGATCGGCAGCTGAAGGACTCAGTAATTCAAAAAATCCGGACATTCAAAATGAAATGCTGTTAGCCCTGAACGATAGCTTTCAACAAGTCAGATTTTATGCTGAAAAATATTTCTCTGCACATGCAAAAAAACATCGGGACTTTCTTTTTGAAAATGTAATTTCAAACGCTGATGCTTCCGATGAAGCAAAGATAGCCGCGCTTAACGTATTGTCAGATACCCGCTTAAGCAGAAGACAATACAGATTTTTGCGGGGCTGGTCGCAAAAAGAATGGAATTATCGGGCGGCTTTAGTTCGATTTGCCTCAACTTCAGAGCATTTGCCCGGGCGCTTTACTTCCAATTTACTCAAAGACTTAAATGATGAAGAACACCCTTATGTGTTAAATTTTAAAGATCGGCTAATAATTTCAGCCCCTCAATAAATAAGCCTAAAAGCTTACAAAAACAGCTTATTGCCCTTACCTTTGCAAATAAAAAGAATGACAGCATTTGAAGGCAGCGAAAACTATGTAGCAACAGAAGATTTAAAAATAGCAGTTAACGCAGCTATACATTTACAACGGCCATTGCTGGTAAAAGGCGAGCCCGGAACCGGCAAAACGATGTTGGCTGAAGAAATAGCAAAAGCACTAAATAAAAACATTTACTACTGGCACATTAAATCTACCAGTAAAGCTCAGCAAGGCTTGTATGAGTATGATGCGGTTTCCAGATTAAGAGATTCGCAATTAGGCGATGAAAAGGTAAATGATATTAAAAACTATATCAAAAAAGGGCCATTCTGGAAGGCGATAGAAGAAGAAAGTGCTCCCATTTTATTGATAGATGAAATAGATAAAGCAGATATAGACTTTCCGAATGACCTCTTGCTTGAGCTCGACCGAATGGAGTTTTACTGCTATGAATTGCAAAAGCAAATAACAGCCAATAGCAGACCCATTATCATAATTACTTCGAATAATGAAAAAGAACTGCCTGACGCTTTTTTAAGAAGATGTATTTTTCACTATATCACTTTCCCGGATACAGTTACTATGCAAAAAATTATAGATGTTCACTTTCCGGATATAAACAAAAATCTGTTTTCTGAGGCAATGGATGTTTTTTATCAAATTAGAAACCTAAACCAAATTAAAAAAAGACCATCCACCAGTGAATTGATTGATTGGCTGAAGCTGCTTCTGATAGCCGATGGTAAAGAAGCTCATAACTTTGATGTACAAAAGCATTTGGTGCCATATATAGGCAGTTTGTTAAAAAATGAACAGGATTTAAAGGTTTTTGGTCAATTAAAACAGCTGAAATAGTGATTTAATATGCTGATAAAATTTTTTCTTTTATTAAAAAATCAAGGTTTACCTGTTAGTTTAAAAGAATTTTTAGACCTGTTGGAGGCTATGCAGAAAAATTTGGCTGCCTTTCAGGTTGAAAATTTTTACTACTTAAGCAGGGCTATTTTGATAAAGCATGAGCAACATTTTGACCGCTTTGATCAGCTTTTTGCTCATTATTTTAAAGGTATAGAATTGATTCAGGATGAAGACATAAGCGCTATACCGGAAGAGTGGTTACGAAAGCATTTTGAAGAAAACCTGACTGAAGAAGAAAAAAAAGCCATAGAAGCAATGGGTGGGCTTGAAAAGTTAATGGAGCGTTTCAGGGAACTGATGAACGAACAAAAAGAAAGACATCAGGGAGGCAGCAAATGGATTGGCACGGGTGGCACTTCCCCCTTTGGAGCTTATGGATATAATCCGGAAGGATATAGAATCGGACAAGCCGGAAGCAGACATAGAAAAGCTGTTAAGGTTTGGGATAAAAGGCAATTTAAGGACCTTGATGAAAGCACTGAGTTAGGTACCAGGCATATTAAAAAAGCACTTAAAAATCTGCGGGTAATCAATCGGGAAGGCATAGCCGATGAATTGGATTTGGAAACAACGATTAAAAAAACCAGCGAAAATGCCGGTATGCTGGATTTAAAATTTATCCCTTCAAAAGCAAACCGCGTAAAAGTTTTGTTATTTTTTGATGTAGGCGGCTCTATGGATGACCACATTTTGATATGCAATCGTTTATTTGCCGCTGCCAGAAGCGAGTTTTCTAAAATGGAGTTTTTTTATTTCCATAATTGCATTTATGAATCTGTTTGGAAAGATAATGACAGAAGGGATACTGAGCGCATCAACACCTTTGATTTACTGCATAAATTTAATAGTGACTACAAGGTTATCATCGTTGGTGATGCTGCCATGTCACCCTATGAATTAATGGTAAACGGTGGCAGTGTTGAGCATTTTAATGACGAAAAAGGAATTACCTGGCTGCAACGCATAAAAAATCACTTTCCCTATCTTGTTTGGATTAATCCTATGCCTGTAAACCACTGGCCATATTACCAGTCTGTTCAAATGTTAAAAGAATTTTCCGAAAATCGCATGTTTCCATCTACTATTGAAGGATTATCAAAGGCGATGAAAGCACTTTTAGACAAAAAAATACATCAGGATTAAAAGCGTATGTTCAGGTAGAGCCCGGATTGAAGCTGCCCCTGAGAATTGGTATTCATATAGGGTAAGATTTGTAAGCGGCTTTCTCCACTTTTTGACAAACTGATTTCATTGCGACCTTTGGAAATATTCGATAAACCGGCGGCAAACATAGGCACTGATGACAATACCAGAAGACTACCGGCAACCATCATAATAATTCCATTTGTTTCATCAATTTCATCATAAACATATCCAAAAACCGGATCATAATAATAGGAATATATATAGCGATCAATTCCAACGCCAAGTAGAATAGCGCCCCCTAAAAAAACAGGTGCAGATATACCTACTAATGTTTTACCTCTTCTCACCTTTTGAGTACCGGAATCAAACAACATACGGTTGCTGATATGAGGTTCCGGAGAAGCAGCTCTTTGCATATCTCTGCTACTTTCTTCAGTTGTTTCTTTTTGCTCTGCGGAACTGCCAAAAACATCCCTGCTGCCGTTTTCATAGGTAATCATAAATATATCGGACTTTCGCAGAGTATATACCGGACCGGTTAAATTATCAAAATTTTTATAGCGGACTTCTTCCAAACCGATTTCCTGTACTTTTACTTTTAGATCTTCCCCATTTTTTAAGGTTATAATATCCTGAGCATCTAAAGCATTTGACATAATAATTAGCATGAACAGTAGTGTGAATCTTTTTACATTTTTCATTTTGTATGTTTAGTTTTAATTAATTGTTGCCTGATATATTGAATTTCATATAAAATTTTAGACAACTTATGATTGATTTCAGTAATTTCATCATCTTGAAGTGTTGCATTTTGGGTTGTTTCTCTATTTACATTCACCAACTCTGTAATGTCGAGGTCAAAAATTTTTGCCAGAGCTTCTAAGCGTTCTATAGTAATTTTGGTCTCCCCTCTTTCCAGGCGGCCATAGTTAGCCGTATCTATATCCAGCTTATAGGCCATATAATTTTGTTTGTATCCCTTACTCAGACGAATAGCCCTGATTTTTTTGTGTATCTTCATATTATCAAAACTCAAAATTAGACTGTTTGCACAGCACTTGAAAGGCGTATTTTATTAAAAGATTTGCGTTTAATGCATATTGCTAAAAAAACAAGCATATATTTCCGGTGAATAATCTATTAGTTGTAGATTTTTGAGCACTTGATAAAGGTGGATGGCTGTGAAGGATTTTTTGGGGGTGGTGTAGAAGGTTATCGAGATAATTTGTAAAAAGAATCTATAATTCAATATAAACTATTGATAATTAGCTATCAACTTTAAAAAATTTTCTTTAAATAACATGATGTTATTTTCATTACTATCTTTCAAAGAAATAGTTTGATTAGTAAATTTATCAACTGTGTTGATACTATTAAGACACAAATATTCATCATTTATAATGATGGTTATCATTTCACCAAAAGCAATAAAAGAGTTAGGCTTAGTATGTAGTTCTAATCTTATCTTGTCGTTTGAATAATGTTTCAAGTTTCTAACTTCCCAGGATAAAATATCAGCAATTTTAGTAATGATTTCAAGGCTTCTTAATGCTTTAGTTCCGGTATCAAAATATTGAAGTTTTAGTTTACTTTTTTGCTTAAAGTAAAAATATATGGCTAATATCAAAAACGTAATAGCTGCAAATAGTAAAAACAAATCCGGCCTAAAATAATGCGCAACGGGAAAAGCAATCGATGCAAATAATAAAGATATGACTAATCCGAAGTGATTAATTTTTCTTGTGACTCCTAATTTAAGATATTCAGAACATTCTTTCTTGCTATTCATCGAACTGATATTTTATAAAATGTATTTGCCAGCATATATATTGATACGAGTTCCTGCTCCTTCATTTCTGACGGCATAATCGCACATGTCACAGGCGGGCGCCTGCGACAGAGAAGGGAGCCTAACTAGTCTTAGCGTCCAAAGACCACTTAAAACAATACAATACCAATCATACTCAAAAAAAACCTTTTGACGATTTGAGATTTAAAAATATTTTTTAATATATTTGTTGGAAATAAAAGTTAACCTTTACCACAGAAAGCTGTAATCTGAAGATAGCTTTGTGTGATAAATTGGTTTTTATATATAAGTTAGCCTCTATTTTAAAATGACCGAGACAGTAATGACATATATAAAGGACGATTTAACCGAAAAAGGGTTTTGTCATATCCTAAACAAGAATGAGGAAGAATTGAAAGAAATACTTTCTCAACTTGGAAACGTGATTAACGAAACTGATGTAATAGCCAATTCTGAAAGTAAAAGTCTTGTGACGTCAGACAAGTATCTCGACTTTCATACAGACAATCATTTGGCGAAATACATTTTATGGCATTGTAAAAAACAAGCCGAAAAAGGTGGACATTCAATGTTGTGTGATGCAGAAAAAGTCTTTGCACAATTGACCGAAGATGAAAAATTGGCTCTTTCAAAAATTCACGTTTACGAACACAAAATGTTTCCTGAAAATCGAAACTCAAATCCGATAGTAAGAGAGGTTGATGGACAACGTAGATTTTACTATTCATTTTGGTTGGCACGAGAAAAATACCGTGAACTTCCAGTCTTTAATAAATGGCGGGACTTAATACAGAACTCAACTCACGTGAAATTACGACTTGAAGAAAACGATATTTTGATCATTGATAATCACAGAATTTTTCACGGTAGAACAGAAATCATTGGTGAACGAAACTTAAAACGATATTGGCTTAATCCTGAATTTGAGCCAACCAAAACTTTGTATTCTCAAACTTAAAAATTCAATAAATATGAAAGCAACAGTAATTCACACAGCAACGGATTTAATTTTTCCAGACCCAATTAGTCAGGAGCGAATTTCTTTTTTAATCAATGTAAAAGGAATTGCACCAGAAGTGGCAGAATTGGACTTTGAATTAATGAAACAGAAGTTGCAAGACCCAGAAGAAGGAATGGGTTGGTCAGCGGAACAAGTTGACAGTGCAGAGGTTGAATACAAAAGATATTTAAATCTTTGTATGGTATATGGCAAAGGAATTGTTCCTAATAAAATAATGGATCAAACTTGGCACTATCACATTTTGGACACAAGGTCGTATCATAAAGATTGCGACAAACTCTTTGGCGGATATATGCACCACTATCCATATTTCGGAATGCGTGGAGAACAAGACGCTGAAGATTTGAAAAATTCTTTTGAAAACACCAAAGACTTGTATCTTGATTTGTTCGGAGAAGAAATGGCGAGAGACGAACACAACAAGTGTTGGCACGACTGTGAAAATAGATGCTGGAATGCCTGCCCTTCTGACAAATAGAGAAAAAAAACAAAGGCTAACAGGCGTTTGGCTCAATGGCGGGTGAAGTGGTTAATTGAACATTCTGCCACGCATCAACTTTTGTGGTGTATTGACAGTTTTGTGCTCCGAAATCCGCCACTGCG
>REEL01000181.1 GCA_007695095.1 Chitinophagaceae bacterium
CAGCCATTTTCGATAATGCGTCAGGTTGCAATTTTCCATCAACTCAGCATCCGGTCTCCAGACTATTTTGTCGCTTGCTTGCATATTTTTTTGTTTGGGGTGCTAAGTTAGGGAATTTTTTGGGTTATGTGGGGGTGGGTAAAAAAATAATAAATTATTGTTGTGAAATATTAAAAAGTTATTAAATTTGGATTTCTTTTTCTTAATAAACTCACTTAAAATGGCATCAAGCATCAAGCATCAAGCATCAAGGCTTTCGTTGGTATGGATTATTAATTAGTCTATTATTTTCCCTGCTTTTTATTTCTTGTAATAAGGACGACGCTTTTGAAACAAAGGAAAATTTTGAGAATTTCAGCTCACTTATTATGCCTGTTCAAACAAGTCCTATCATTAATCCTCCAATTGACGGAGATAGGTATTTATATAGGTCATTTAACTCTCCATCTTCTGATCTATTAGAGTTTGTTATCAATCAAATTTATTCTGACTCCCTATTCCAAATTGATTTTTATGATATGATTAATTACTATGGTATTCCTAGAATAAATTGGTCAACAATTGATATCAAGTCAGAGACAAATTATGTTATAAGCATTCCATTAATAAAAAATGGCAAAATCACTTCTTTTATTTTATATTCTGCATTTATTGATTATTATCAAATTACTTTTCAATCTCTTCATGAGGTTTTCTATAAACTAAATACCAATACAATTACTTTAGATAGTTTTACTGGTCCTGAAACCTTAGCCCTATTAAAATATAGTAATCTCCTCTTTTTGACAAGAGGGTTGTATTCTCCGGCAATTTATAATTGGATAGATGAAAATCAAAACGAATTTAATTCAAATTTTAGTACTGAACGCACACAAGTGACAATAGATGTTATGGTAGTGAAAGTTTTTAATTATGGATGGAATTCTGATGTTTATTCCCACACTTTTGATATAACAATTGAGTGTCAGGGTGATTCATGGACAGGCTGGGTGCAACCACCATCGGGTGGTGGCGGTGGCGGTGGTGGCGGCACTGGAGGTGGAGGCGGAAGCAGCGGATCAGGCAATCCACCTGAAACTGAGGAAATACCAGATATTGAATTCATTCACCCAAATCATATTGACAAAGATTGCTTCTATTTTTCATTTACTCCGGATGCAATAGAGGAACTACTATCAATTGCCAATGGAGTAACCCAGAAGTGTTCCAATGATCAATCTCCTTCTGAAGCAGTAGCTTCAATACTTGAAAATTTGTGCGATAGTCCCCAAGGCGGAGATAATGCCCAACTTCAAGCTGCGTTAGCAAATATAAATGGTGATATTATAGAAATCTCCAATAACATTATTGATAGAGATATGATCAGGGATGAATTTGCCGGGGAGGATGATTGGGTGATGACATCTGGAATTGGGGGGGATTGTTCAAAACTAAAATGTCTTTTGGCTATACTTCTTGATAATAATCCGGATTTTGAATCCCCCTTAAATTCTCATTTATTTTGTGCTAGATTGCACTATTTTCTAGGTCGAGATTTAGAAAATGATAGACATCTTTATATATTATCAGAGTCTTTTGATGAAGCCTCAAATATTAATACAAATGCAAATGCATTTGTAACTATTTTATATGACGATAATAATGCACCACAGGTAGGTATTATATTTAATTCTGATAAATGTGAGAATACCTCAACCTTTGACTTATTTAATACCTTTATACATGAATTGATACATGCAGATCTTTGGCGGAGGTTGATTGAAGACTATGGATTTACAAGTATTAATGACGAGCAGCATGCTTTCGAATTGCTTTTAACAGGAATGGGATACGATGGAACCAATTGGGATGATCAGCACCAACTTATGCTTGATTATTACGTTATTGAAATGGCCACTATCTTATGGGAAGCCACTGGAGAAATTGGGGAAATAATTGATTACATTGGTTACGTATTAAATGGTTTTCCATTAGACCTAATAGTGGAATCAGGTTGGTATGAAAATGAAGTGCAAACATTGTTCGAGATACAAAAATCCCTAGACTTCATAAAAAATATCGAGCCATTTCACTCAAACTTTAACCTATGCGACTAATCCTAAATTTATCAATATTTTTAATATTGATTTCCTCTTCCAGCAAAATGGCAGCTCAAGGACAGGTGGATACTATAGATGTAGAACATACTTTTTTGGAGGACAGGCATCTCCGGTATATGTATAATTTTGCGTTGAATGGCATGTTTTTCCAATATAAACCTAATCTTCCTCATATAGGAACCGGAGCACTAATGAAAAATGCCAGTGAAAATAAATTTGTTTGTATAGTAAGCAACACCTTTCCAATAAAAATGGAGGATTTAGAACTATTCATCAGTCCAGATACACTAATAGGAGGAAAGTTTGTAAATATGTTTGACATCACAATGGATAGGTTTAATTTTAATTCACAATTTGATTTTGAGTATTTATACCATAGTGATCATGAATCAATAAATAGTTTTTTGCGTAATGAATTAATTCAAAATTCTAATATGAATTATGCCTTCCGATTCTCAAATATTTTTTTAATTGATGACAAAATCTACCTTTCAGCAATCTTGTATTATTACGCTAATTATGATCCGGATATTTTTTCTAGTGGTTTTCAAATGTATGAGTTCAAGTGGTGTGAGAGCAAAAAGTGGATTTACCCGAGTAGGGTGAGTGGGCCATTTTTCCGCCATATTAAATCTAGGATAGGTATGCTCGGAGGCACCATAAAAATCCCGTCTTTAGATTGCCCCCTTCCTGTAGACTAAAACAAAGCAGGGTGTGAAAATTAAATCATATATAAATGGAGTTCCTAGATTAATAAGGATGTTCATAAATACTTCAACCTATGCGACTAATCAGACTAAGTATCATTATTTTAATATTTAGCGTAACCTTATGTAAAGCAGATATACAGGCTAAGGTAGATACAGTAAATTTATCTGAGACCTTTCTCGAAGAGCGACACCTTCGGTATATGTATAATTTTGCGTTGAATAATA
>REEL01000182.1 GCA_007695095.1 Chitinophagaceae bacterium
ATATCAGCCACTTGAAAACTAACACAGCCTTCGCTGTCTTTTGCATATACTGTATAAGTTCCAAAGCCCAGATTTTCAAACAGATTATTCGTAGAAAAATTTAAGGTATCTCCAATGGAAAATAAATAAGGCGGGTTGCCACCTATGGCAATAGCGGTAATGCTGCTTTCATCCGTTTGCAGGGATAAGATAAGCCCATCGCAAGGGAAAGGAATGCTTTCACTGATAGTAAACTCACATTCCAGAGCGTCTTTTACGGTAATGGCATAGGTTTCGCCCGGTACGGCAGGGAAAGATGGAATTGCTGACGTAAACGGATCTTGATTGACAGCATATATATAGGGCGGCTCCCCACCCTGAGGCTCTACAGTCAATTCATCATCAACTATTTCAACATTCATCGATAAATTAGAGCCTACACATGGATTTGGTACTGTATGGTTAATTGTAGCCACACAACCTTGCTCATCCTTGACCGAAAAAGTATATAAAGTCTCATAATCAAAAACAATCTCGGGAATGTCCTCCAGGAAATTGTCTCCATTTTCAGCATAAAGATAAGGGGGAACTCCAAGATGTGCAACAGGTCTAATTATGCTGTCAATTTGTTCAACACTAACAGCCAAAGAGCTTTCATAGCAAGTAGTATCAGCATAAGCAGTTATAATCAAGGGAGAATTCTCAATATGGTTCCCTTCACAATCCAGCACACTAACTTCCAGCTCGCTTTTAAGGCTATCGCCCGGAGTCCAAACTGTTCCGGCAAGACCTATCGAAGAGGCTAGCACGATTGAATCAGAAACGTACCCCCCATTTTTAGGTACAAACTTCACCCTCGCAACAGGTAAAGTCAACCCCCTGTTGCTCAATACTCTTATTCGAGGATTAAACTCAAGAGGTTCTCCCGGAATATAGGTTTGATTATTTCCGCTGTAAATATTTAAATTGTGGGGGAAGGAGTAATTATAAAAAGGCCTGTTCCAGGTTCTTGATATATCAACAAGTTCATGCCCGATTACTGTTGCAGCAGCACCGAGAGTGAGTCCGGCAGATAAGTCTGCTTCGACTTTCCAGTCAGTATCCTGATTTACGCATACGCCCATTTTTTGGTTTAATTTTAAATCGAGGTAGGGACCTAAGAATCTAAAAACTGTAAAGCTGATTTTGGGACCAATAGAAAAAGTTTGTTCTATTTCTCCGGTCATTGACCAGTCAAAATTCAATTCAGAATTACCGGTTTTATTGTAGGTGTAACCCCATGATTGATTTTTATATTCTATATATGCATTAATATTATTTCTTTCTTCAAGCATATAACTCATATCGATAGTTGCATTCACACCGGCTGTAAATTTGCCATCAATAGTAAGGTTAACACTTACCAAAACAGGGACGTAACCTAAAATAATAATATAGTCTTTAGTTATTGAAATAATCTCAAACTCTTGTTCAGGAACACTAATTCCCTGAGAAGCTTCCATTTCCAGTCCCAAACTTTTTTCTTCAATAGCATTACTGGAGCCAAATCGAATATGTTTAACTCCTGACCAATATGTGTAATCAAAGTCGGCAACCAAATTTGGCTGAAAAGTGTATTCTCCGGCAACTCCGGCTTTGAAGCTCCCGTATTCTATTAAATTGGGATAGGGCAGATTGACAGATATTTTTGTGGCACCCTCTTCCGAGCGACTGAAGGATAGTTCATTATCCGGATGTCCGGTTCGATTAATACGCTCCCCAATTTTATAAAAATGAATATTACCCGGAGCAAATTCAGGTTTGGATAATAATTCGGCACGCGTAGGCAATTGAGACAGTTGTTGATAGTTATTAGAAATTTTAGCTGTTTCAGAAAGGGTTTCAAAATCAAGTATTTGGGCTAAATCAATGGCACCGTCCTCAATCAAATCCTCTAAAGTAGCCTGAGAAGTAAACATGGTATAAGTATTTCCGCTGACGGAAAAAGAGTCTACCTTTCTAAAAAAACCGTTACTATTTACATTAATAAGTAAAGTTGATTCTGTAATTTGGGGTACCGGTTCGGAAAAGGTTACGATATGAATACCATCTACTAAATCTTCATAAGTACTTAAAATAGTATCGGTTGTATCTATAATAGCAATATTGTCTGCGAGATTTAACTCTCTGAATCGTATCTCAATAGTATCGGTAGTGAAACCACATGCATTGGTAAGTTTCCACTCTAAAACATACAAGGAGTCAGTGCCGCTAAAAGTAGAGTAGGGCTTGTTATTATATTCAAATGTTCCCCCGTTTCCCTCTAATACCGTCCACAGTCCGGCAGCTCCGTCTTCAATATTTGCATACAGTTTTACCTGATTGCCGGAAATTACTCTGTCAAAGCCGGCATTGGCAACAGGAGGCATTTGTACGTAAGAGATATCAGAATAGGAGGGAGGGCAATCTGGAAATTTAGCAACTGCTCTGTAATACATACTCTCTTCAGGAAGGAAGTTATATTGAAAATTATGGGCGTTAGGAATATATGTCCAGGTCTCCATGTTTTTAGACTTCTGCCATTGAATTGTACCGTATTGGTAATTGGCAGTTTCTAAAACAATTGAATCGGTTCCGCAAACATCAATAATTTGGGCATGTAAACTATGAGAAGTGATATTTAGCCAGAATAGTGCGATGAAGATAAAAATATTATTTTTCATTTTTATAAGTATTAATACTAATTAATGATTACTTTTCTACTTGTTTTTTCTGTTCCCTTAAAAAGATTCATAATGTATGTTCCACGCGGTAAATGACTTATATTAAAGGTCTTCATAAAGGCATTGTTTTCTGAAAATAATTCTTCCGATAAAATTACGGCACCGTTAAGATTGATTAGTTGAATTTTTATCTTTCCCATTTGTTCTCCTGAAGAAGCTTTGACTACGATTCTATCATTAGCCGGATTAGGAAAAATGTCTAATTGAAAGGACTGCTTCTGTTGGAGAGTTTCTTCAACAGAAACTGTTGCACAAGGGTCTTGTAGTTCTAAAACCACTACGGTTTGGGCATTTGCTACACCAAAACTAAAAAAGAGGAATAGCATTAAAAAAAACGTTTGTAAGCAATTCATTTGAATTAAAATTTAATGTTAGTGTGTAAAAAAAGTATAATTAGTTTTTGTATAAAACCATATGAATTATATGATATGAGCTGTAAATCAATGCAAAAATAGAAAAGAATTTAAAAAAATAGAATCCTAGTATGGGTTTTATTTAAGTTTATTTAGTTGATATTATAAAGCTTACAATGTCTGTATATATTATATGTATAAGCTAATGAAAAAAATAAAAAGATAGGTTCAGTTTGCTGTGGTTTGAATAATTGGTGCTTCTGCAACCTTAAAAATTACTTTTTAAAGGAGTAGTATTTAAACAATTAATGGTCAGTTTTTCTCTTTTTTAGAAAACGAGATGATAAAATTTATATCATCTGCCTATACAAATATTAGGTGGTTGTTTTGTTCATTATTTGTTTGTAAGCTCCGTCCCAAAGATTAATTCGCTTTTGTAAAGATTCAATTGTTGTTTTTTCTGCATCTTCCCAAAATTTTATGTCAGTTCCGCATAGATTAGCAGTCATTTGCAAAGCAAGGTGGCTATGATGGTCTCCATCAACTTCAATATGTCTTTCGAGATAATATTTGAATATGCCAATGCTGTCCGGGAAATTACGATGAATATCATTAACAATAGATAAAAACATTCCGGGTATTAGGTCTTCGCGCCCAAATGTAAATATTGCCGATTGCAAATAGGCCTTATTAGTACCGATTATTTTAAATGTAAAATCGATAAATTCAGAAGCTTCCTTTGGGGTGTTAGAATTTTTAAATGCCTTATTAAAGTTTCCGGTATTTTTTAATATAGATGTGAAACTTTCAATTTGATAAGTGTCTGCCCCGCACTGTTTCATTGCATCAAGATAGATTTCAAAATGGCTTTTTCTAATGCCATTTATATCAATGTCTGATTCTTCACCATTGACAATTTCATTTATTAAGTGTCTTGTATCTGCCGTGCCTTTTGGAAACCAGGGAACACTAGTACAAGTTAAGTTATTTTGAAGAGTTTTCAATAAAGACATAAAATCCCATACAGCATAAACATGGAATTGCATAAATATTTTTAAGTCATCTACGTCTTTAATTACTGAATACACTTTGTGATTAATTATCTCCTGTCTTAAAGGCTCTATTTTTTTTCTTATTTTTTCTATTTGACCGGTCATTTTATTATTTTAGAAAATCAAACGTAATAAAAATGTTAAAGTTTACAGTAAATAATAAAATTTCCGCTAAGTTTATTTTATATATAATTTAGACTTTAGGTATAAGGGATTTGTATGGCTAATGAATTACGCCGGGAAAAGGGAGATCATCTACTGTTAATAAAATTATTAAACTCTGTTTTTGCTTGTGAATTGCTAAACAAAGCATTATGTCCAAAACCTTGCAATTCAACAAACTGTACACTTTGACAGTTGTTGCAATTCAATAGTTCTTCTCTAAACAAAGGCCAGGAGTGCATTTGTATTGGGGAGTCATTAAGCCCTTGTATAAACAATATATCTGATTTGTGCCCCGATGTATAGTTAAGTAGTGATCTTTCATAATATGGGTTAGGATTTAAAGAAGGTGGACCATATTCACTGTCAAGCAAGGAGCACGCAAGACCACTTGGGATTTGACCATTTTCTTCAAGTTTACAACGAAATACCAGATTGAGTGGTCCGGGGGCATTAGCAATCACACCATCAGTTTCATGCATTGTATTTAATCTGGTTACTAAATAACCTCCCTGAGAATGGCCGGCAAGAAATATTTTTTGAATATTAATTTGTAATTCCCCACTTGCCTCATTTTTGAGCCAAAGGAGAGCAGCTTCGCATTGCTCAATGTTGTCTCCAAAAAGCAACCCTTCTTCCGGATAAGCTACGCTTAATATCAGCCAATCATCCCTATCAAGAATATTTTTAAAACCGTTAAGTGTATTATTCGCTGCTTGTATAATTAAACTATCGTAGGCCACGGTTCCGTGAAAGACCATTAAAACATTAAATTCATCGCCTTCCGGCTTGTCAATCACTATGTCAACAGAAACTCCATTGTAACTAATGGTTTTTGTAATTTGATAGGCAGGACTAGGGAATATATCAATAACACTCTCTTTATTACACGCAACAAGTGTGAAAAATATTATAAATAATTTTACTTTGTGAAATGCAACAACACTTAATCTCATTGAAGTATTTATTTTAAAAGTTTTTATCTTTTAAACTTAACGATAAAGTCAGTTCCCGCCAAAGGCGGACAAGCTGTCTAAAAAGCTAATTTTAGCTTTAATTACCGGTTAAAAATAGGAATTTTTTTTTTGAGTATAAACATTAATTTACTTCGCTCTAAAGTTGATCAACGAATTTAGAAAAAACTTTTTTGTGAAGTGCGAGGTCTAAATCCGGAGAAACGGATACTCGTGCTATATAATCCTTATCGTCTTCTTTAGTTGTTCCTTGGGTAGACGTTGCGGGGATTGTCCAATAACAGCCTTTAAGTTGGCCATAGCTAACACAATATTTGCTTTCATGAGGTATTTCAGTAATCATCATGTCAATTAGCTTTTGGTTTAACGCGCGTTTATAGGTTTCTCTTTCGGCAGCCGTATTCCCCTTTGTAGGAAGATCTAATGAAAAAACAGAGGGCGTAAACCCTTCTCTAGCCAAATCCTCTGAAACAAAATTAATTTTAGCTGTTGGCAACTTCTTCTCAATAAAACTTACAAACTCACGGGTATTCTTATATGCTTCTTTAATTCTTTGATTCATTGAGGGTAACTGTTCTGCTAAAAATTTAATCTGAAGCCCTGTTGCTTGGTTATCGCAAACTTTGAGGTGCTTATCTATTACGGGCATCAGCCCTTCTGCTTTTTCATTGGCTACGCAATATCCAGCCGTACACTTGCCTCCACTTGGAAACTTTGAGCCACTAACATAAGAAATGGTTCTTACATTTGAGAGGACTCCCTCTTCACTTAAAAACTGAATATTAGGACAAAATGTCTGATCTAAAATAAATACGGGGTCTATAGCAGTTTCACCACTAGCTGTTCTGCGTGATTTACTTAAAACAGCTCTTAGTTTTTCTAAATCAGGGACTTCAACTCTTGGGTTTGTTGGTATTTCAGCAATAATATAAGGAACCGCTCCTTGCTCAGCCACTTTTTCTAAAACGATATCAATACTTTGCACCATATTATTATCTCTATCAACCGGAAGGTCCATTATCTCAACATTCTCAATGCATGCAGCTACACGCCTGGCCTGATCGTTGGTGCCCCCATAACAATTTGGAGGAACAATTATCTTGATATCTTTTCCTTTATGTTTTTTTAGTGCATCCTCAATGAGTCCCATCATAATAGCATATTGAACAGATAGCCCGCTAGAACCTAGAATTACATTTGATTTAGTAGCGGTAATCTTTCTGATAGACATGATCACTTTTTCTTTATTAGCTGCGAAATCACTATCATCAGCCTCTACGGTTTTCCCTATCAGTAACTGTAATGCTGAATGAGAATCCGCCGGTGTCATGGAAATACTTTCCCTTCTTCGTACATGTTGTATCTCTGCTATATAATTCTCATTTGCTCTGCCATTCACCAGTATAACACTTCCAAGCTTTTCCCGGAGGCTGATAAAAAAGTCAATTTTTGAATTAAGTTTTATGTTCTTTAATTCCCCCTCTTGCGAGAGAAAAATTGTACTCCCATTAAAATCCGGAATCGTATCCGGATTTTTGGTATTAACCAGTTCAAAACTGTAACCATATACTTGTTTTAGCACATCAAAGTCAAAAAAATCGGGTAAAGTATCAGTGTAAACAATCCGTGTGTTTTTTTTATCTAGTAAATTCTTTCTTAAAACCGCTAAAACCGGCATAGACTTCGATGAAAAGCTAATAACTGCATCCGGATTCAGATCGTTTAATTTTGCTATTGCCCATTCTAACACAGAGGACAAAGGGTGACCAAGACGGATATAATCAAATGCAGTGGGTAATTCACTTAATGCAGCTGTATCGTAGTTATTTGCATTAAAAAGGTTTTCAAACCGGTTGAGAAACTGTGTTTTTGCCTGACTTTCATCAAAAATATCTAATCGATGTGTGGTAAGTTTCAACCAGTCATTCGGTATATTTTTTAATACGTTTTCAATATAACTGAGTGTAGTCTTTGCTTTCATTATATCTATTTATTGATAGGCCGCCAATATATATCTTTTCTATTGATTTTAAAAGTCATCATCGGTAATTTGTTGTTTTTAGTTGCCTTTGTCTTGTTTGGTTTTACTTTTCTAAGTTTTCTTTACTTTTCTCTTGCAGCAGCTATTTCATGTAGTAATTACGTTGGTAAATTATTGGGATAATTTAAATTATTTGAACTGCCTTCATCTATTATGTTGTAATGAAAAATAATATGAAATTTTTTCTTTGATAACCGGGATTTTACAAAGGAATATTTAGGTAAAAGCATTCCTGAAATAATAGTTTTTATTCTAATCTCATATGTGTTTTAGTTGTTTTTAGAGGGGATACCTTATTAGATTAGTTTTTTTCCGCGTGCTTGAGTCTTATCACCAACCACTTATCAGTTTCCCAGCCGTGGTTGAGTGTTATCACCAATCACTTATCAAATTATTTTTTCAATATCTTTTCTGTCACAAAATATTTGTTGTCAAAAACAAATGTAATAAAATATTTTCCCGGAGAATGTTTTCTGTCAAACTCAATATCAACTATATTAATTCCGGTATTGAAAATTTCGTTTGAGGTCTCCAGGACAATTTTTCCTTGGCTGTTACTGATAAAATAACTTGCTTTAACCGGATGGTCAGCATTAAATTTTACTGAAAATGAATTGTTAAATGGGTTAGGAAAAAGTGTCAAATCATAAGGATTTTTTCCGTCAATTATAAATTCATTTACAGAAAGGGGGGAAGCTGTAAGCCAAACTTCATAAATAGTATTATCAGCACTAGTCGTACTAGTTTGATTATTTGAAAATGGATTTAATGATGGACTAGTTATTCCACCAAAAATATGGCCAACCAAAAATGTTGTTTGGTTAATTTCATTGGTTTTAAACACTTTGTTCGAATAGTGAGGTAAGTTTAAATTAGGAATGAACTCAGCACTTGAACCTTTTAAACCCGGCATTTCAATTGGCATGAGATATTCAGTAAGAATACCATTTGCATCTCTACTTAGCCGACTGATTGTTTTAACAAAAGGCACTAAATCATCTTGAATTAAATTGCCGTTTTCATAATAATATTGGCTCATACCTCCAAAGAAAATTGAATGCATATTATTATCAATACTATCATACATAGACAACACGGGGCTGTGATAGTTGCTTAAATATTGGTTGAATGTTGTAATTGGAGTATATCCATTGGCGGTAATATCAACAGGATATAAAAAAGGCAAGTTTGCATTGATTTGAAACACTCCTGATGAAATAGTAAGTCCTTGCTCTCTATTTGGAAAAATTTGAGGTAAAAGGTTATAATCTCTTCTTCTTAGATGAACGGCATCTGTTATTGCAGAATAGTTGTTATAGCTAAGCTGTGAACCTGAATTGTTAATAGAAAAAATTCTTATTTGATTAGTGTAAGCTTGAGTAAAAGTTGGATTACCCATTGGATTATAACGGCCATCAAATCGATGTCCACCCACTAAATAAAACTGTTTATTTAATTTTTTCAGGTGCCCCCCTGTTACTGCAAAAATATCATCTTGAATTTGTTTAAAAAATAAACTAATTGGCTGATTAAGTTGAATAGCATTCATTAGTCCACTTACATTTACAGAAGTAAGGTAAGGATACGTTATATGATTGTTTGCAGTGGGTGAAAAACCATATCCACCAATAATGTATAAAGAGTCGCCATCTTGATAAAAATTCATATTAGTTGATTGTAATTGCTCTTTTAATCCTGTTGGCAGACTGTCTACGGAAGCTGTCCAAAGTTGGTCATTTTGTACATCAACCACAAAAATATTTGTATTATTCTGTGACGCAGGAAATGCGTTAAAAGGTTGTCTTGCGTGCAGTCCGTCCTTTCTTCCACCAATTATTAACCATTTACCTTCATATTGTGCGTAGGCATAAGAATGAAGTCCGGGTAAATTTGTAACGGAAACCGGCACTAATGAAAGTTCATAGTTGAAATTACTTTGGCCCGGCGCATTTAAACTTACTGTTATTAATAAAACAATAATTATTTTAGATATTCCTTTCATATATTGGCATTTGAAGTTATTTTCATTTTTTCGGTTAGAATTATTTCCTGAATATACCGGAGCACCTTGCCCCCCTTATCTATCGCAAGCATAAACTTGGGATACGGCAGTTTTGTAAAAAAAATAATTAAATTCATCAACAAACATGTAAATTTAATTCATTTAAAATTATTGTTCAAAAAACTACTCTATTAACTCGTTTTAAATTTATCTACCTATCGTGTCACATGCGGAGATTCGGTTACCAAATTCCCGTGCAGGGCCATTACAACCTTCGCCGGAACATT
>REEL01000183.1 GCA_007695095.1 Chitinophagaceae bacterium
GCCCTTAAAAAGTCAGGTGAAGAGCTTATACTTTGTCCTTGATCTATCCGAAATAAAATGGAAGCACCCACATTATAAGTTACAGAAGAAAATTTCAGATAAAAAAAACTTACTACCAAAGCTAAAACAACACAACCGGCAATATAATACCAGTACTTCAGCAAACTTTTTTGGACAGAAAGCAAATTAATTTCAAGCATTTCTTTGGATTCACTCATAACTTCGGGAATTTATATGATTAGAAAAAACAGAATATGCAGGTATACCGGTTGTAATAACCGTGGTAAGCAAATAATATGGATAAGTAGTTATTCCCCATATCGTTTTCCCAGGTTGTTCGTTGTAAGCTATATTTTCTGATTTCAGGTTATAGAACCCTGAATTCAGAAAACTATACTGAGCAAAATCAATGCAACTAATAGTGCATTGTATTTGCGTGATATCATGAGTGGTTATCTGATTAGATTACCACAAAGATAAAAAAAAATACAGGATTTGTGGGCTTTTTTTCTTCATTAGAGGAAATATTTTGTAAAATCTTTTTATTTTAACCTTTCTTTAAGACCGTTCAAATATTCTGAACCGACTCACTTTTTTTCAACAATCATCTACTCCTAAATATATGCATATTTAAAATTAGAATACGTATATCGAAAAACAAAACCATTCTATCGGTATGGGGGAATTCATTTGCTTTTCAAAACCACCGGAAAAAAGTTTTCAACAAAAACGCTACTTTTTTTCGCCGGGTGCGGTTTCTTTGTATTCCATGCTTGAGAATCTGCCACAAAACGGGGTGCTCCGGTAATGAAAACCTGATTATCGCAAAAACCTGCAATCCTAAATTATATATATCGGTGGTACCCGTGAATACAGGAAACTGGGAAAAAAGTGGATGATGCTTATTCCGTTGGAATAAAATAAAGAAAGATTACTTCTCTTAAAGGTTGTATTATCTTCCCTAAACATAAAATATTATCTATTAAATAAAAAATTATTTTATCTTTGTGATATTAAAGTAACCATTTAGTTTCAAAAAATAAGCAATATATCAACAATAATTATAAATTTGTGATATCCTCAGAAAAGCTGGATTTAACCAATAATTGACTTATTATGGAAACAATAACCCAAAAACAAAGAGTGAACTGCAAAAAATGCCTGATGCCTTTCGAGGAAAGGTTTATCAACAAGCAGGGAGAATGTGTCATCTGCCATGAACACCAAAAGAAATGGCTTAACCGTGACTACGCAGAAAAAGAGAAGGAACTCCGAGGCATATTCGAACATTACAAGGAAAGACACAAGGATCAGAAGTACGACTCTATTGTTGCTTTTTCTGGTGGAAAAGATAGTGTCTACACTCTATATCTGGTTACCAGGAAATACGGCATGAGGCCGCTTGTAGTAACGGCAGACAATGGGTTGCTGACACCTGTGGCAATGGCCAATATGAAGAAGATTATTGAGCAGTTTGATGTTGATCACCATATTGTAACCCGCGATAAAGAGGAACTTAAATCAATATACAGAGCCTTTTTCCAAAAGACCAAAAACTTCTGTGAGATATGTTATTTAACTATCCACAGTGCCTTGGGGCAGGTTGCCATGGAATACAATATTCCTCTTATAATAACCGGTTATGTCTTTAAAATTGATTCATCTCATTTTCGTGCAGCTCATCGCTATTGCTTTGAAGATGCCTTTGTTGAAATGGTCAAGGAAACTATTCCACCTGATATCTATCAGAAGTATCTTACAAAACAGGTACGTGCAGAAAACCAGTTTCACCTTCTACACCTTTTTGATTATATAAACCACGTTGACGAGGAAATCTATAACGTAATCGAGAATGAGCTTGGCTGGAACAGCAACAATCGTGAAGACAAACACATGGATTGCAGATTTCATCATATGCTCGGTCCCCTTAGAACACTTAATAACGATCACACTGCATTGGCGATGATGACGCCAGCAGCACTTTTTCGAGATGGGCAAATTACTGAGGAACAATTCCACAAGGAATTGGCAAAGCAGCATACTAGCTTCGAAGAAGTGGACAAAGAACAATTGGATGAATTTCTGGAGTTCTTCGGAATTGATGAAGAGTTCTTGACTAGCAAACTTGTAACCCCAAAGCTAGCCCAACCAATAGTAAAAGAGCGTGAAATTGATGAACTCATACAATCCAGGCGTCAGAAAGGCGCTGATGAACTGGAACTGCTCAAGGTATTGTTGGATGGTATTCGCCCGGAGATAAAAAGGGACGGTGGTGATATCAGGATCATCAGTTATAATAACCGAATTCTGAAAATCGAACTTCTCGGTGCGTGCAGAGCATGCACAATCGCAGATCAGGTAATGATGAGATACCTGGAGCACCTGATTCGTAGCTACATATCTGAAGATATTACGATAGAGAACGTGAAAGCAATTGTTCCCTAACAAATCAATGCAAAGGAAATAAAAATGATACGCAACACATGGATCTCACTCGATGAACCATCGGATTGGAATTCTGCTCTTGAGGGGATACCCCATGCTTTCGGACATACATGGGAGAGTTGCCACGCAATGTCACTGAGTACAGGATACGATACATACCTCTATGTCTTCGAAACGGATGGAAACCGTATTGTCTGTCCCATTGCTGAACGTTCTTTTCGTGGTCATATCGACATCCTTACACCATATGGGTTTTCCGGTTTCGTTGGAAAGGTGTCCCATCCGGACTTCCTGCAATACTGGAAACAAGAAGCTGCCGCCCGTAATTATGTCTGTGGTTATATTGGTCTGAACCCGATTTTATATGATCTCAATTGCTACAAGCCTAATGAGGCATATGTCTACAACTGCCTCTATGCAATTGATCTGCGGCTTGAGTTAGATGAGTTGTTTGCGCGTCTCTCCACCAACCGTAAGCGACAGTTGCGTGCAGCAGGGAATAACTGCAAAATTATTTTTGAGCGCACACGGCTTCTTGATTTTTTACTCAAACACTATGCTGATTTCTTCAAGCGCAAGGGAGCATCAACTGTCTACCAATTTACACCGGAGACAATCATAGAACTTGCAAATATGAATAATGTTATACTATTTGGTGCAGAGGGAAAGACAGGATTGGAAGAAGTAATCATGCTGGCATTTACACCCTATATTGGTGAGTATCTGCTGGGCATTTCAAGTAACGATGCACGACGACATTCGGTTACGTTGCTTTGGAATGCCGTAAAATTATTGAAAACACAAGGAGTGGAGTGGTTTAATCTTGGTGGAGGAGTTCGACCCGGTGATGGGGTAGCCCAGTTCAAAGAGCGATTTGGTGGAGATATTTTTCCTCTCAAAAGCCTAAAACAAATTTACAGCAAAAATCTTTTCGGCCAGCTTTGCAAAGAAGTGAATGCTGATCCAAACATGCTGTCAGGTTATTTCCCTCCATATCATGCAAATACGGTGTAATTGTCATAAATTGCTAATAGCCAGATCCCATGGAATCTGATTCCAATAAAACGAACGGGGAAATTATAAAGCGGCCACTTGGCTAATCTACATGCTATTTATTGGTTGTGGTCGGATTATTTTTCGAAATAATTTAATACTCTTATCAACGATTTTATAATTCTGATTCAACCTAAAACCAGATGCAACGATGAAATATGATTCAATAGAAAAATTAGAAAGTAAATATGGCAATAGTTTTTATGTATTGAATATTTCAAGTTTCGAAAACAATGTCAAAGATTTATTACAGGCTTTCAGGAAATATTATTCTTTTACAAATATTGGTTATTCATATAAAACAAACTATATACCCTATTTGTGTAAAAAAGCTGACGGACTTAATGCATACGCTGAAATTGTATCGGAACTTGAACTACGTATTGCACAATCAATAAATGTAAATCCGCAAAAAATAATTTATAATGGGCCGGAAAAATCAGTTGAAAGTCTGGAATTCTGTTTGATTAATGGGAGTAAAGTAAATGTTGATAATAATTACGAACTTGGCAATATTGTTAAGATTGCCAATAAACATGCCAATCGAAATTTTGAGATCGGTATAAGGTTTAATATTGATCTGAAGGATAACTTTTTCTCACGATTTGGATATGATGTTAATTCAGAAAATTTTCGAAATGCATTAAATATAATTAACAGCACAAAAAACTTAAATATTAGCGGAGTTCATTTTCACTCCGGCCGACCAGATAGAAGTATAGCATCATACTTGAATAGATTAAATAATCTTATCGCGATTGCTAAAAATGAGCTGGGTTCATATGATATTAAATATATCAATATCGGTGGTGGTTTTTATGGCCGTATGGATGAAAATATGAAAAGCCAATTTGATGGTATTATTACCTCTTTTGAAGAATATGGCCAGGCAATAGCAACAAGGATGCGCGAAGAATTTCCAAAGGGTGATATTGAATTGATACTGGAACCGGGTGTTGCTTTAACGGTAGATGTGCTTCATTATATAGCTAAAATATATGATGTAAGGAATATTCAAGCAAAGAATATAGCTATTTGTTCGGGAAGTTTTTTCAATGTGAAACCGTCTGGGCATTCAAAAAACCTTACAGTACGTGTTATTAAAAAGAATAATAATAATCCAGTTGATAATATTTATCAGGTCGTTGGATATACTTGTTTGGAGAACGATATATTATGCGAGAATTTTACAGGTACATTAGAAGCCGGAGATTATCTGAAGTTTAAAAACGTTGGAGCATATACAATTGTTTTTACCCCGCCCTTTATTAAATTGGCACCACCGATCATCGCTTTTGATAATGGCGAAGAAATTGTAGTTCGACAAAAAGAGACATTTGAGGATATTTTCAGATCATATTTTACAAATCATTAGCCATTCATTTTATAATTGCAAACATCAAGATACTAAATAAAATAAAGTATAAGAAATAGAACATGAATATACTATTAACTTCAGTAGGCCGTCGCTCTTACATAATATCTTATTTTAAAGATTCAATGAAAGGAATAGGTCAAGTTCATGCTGCCAATAGTTTTGAAACATACGCAATGAAGCTGGCTGATAAATCAGTGATAACACCTTTAATTTACAATGAAGAATATATAGATTTTTTGATTAATTATTCCAAACAAAATAGTATCACCGCAATTATTTCATTATTCGATATAGATTTGCCGGTATTAGCATTAAACAAGCATATTTTCGATGAACACGGAATTACTATTGTAGTCTCTGACTATGAAACTACCCAGATATGCAACGACAAGTGGAAAACTTATAACTATTTAGACTCAAATGGGTTTTATACCCCAAAAAGTTTTATAAATATTAATGATTGTTTAATATCATTAAAGAATAAAGATATTTCATTTCCGCTTATGGTAAAGCCGAGATGGGGGATGGGATCAATCGGTCTTTACTCTGCTGATAACATCAATGAACTCGAGGTTTTCTACAAAAAAGCAAAGGTTGATATTAATAACAGCTATTTAAAATATGAGTCGGTATTTGATAATAATGCAAATGTTATTATTCAGGAAAAATTTGAGACCGATGAGTATGGTCTGGATATATTAAACGATTTAGATGGGAACTTTTTAACATGTGCATGTAAGAAGAAATTAGGGATGAGAGCTGGTGAGACCGATTCAGCCGAGATAATCCATAATGAGAAATTGCTTGATATTGGGAAATCTATTGCCACTAAAATAAGGCATATCGGTAATATGGATGTAGATTGTTTGAGAGTTGATGATGAATATTGTATTATTGAGATGAATAATCGGTTAGGCGGGCAATATCCATTTGTTCATCTTGCCGGAGCAAATTTCCCGAAAGCAATGATTAAAATGCTACAAGGTAAGCCTATTGATAAAGATCTTTTAACTGCAGCGATAGGCACAATTGGCATTAAAAATTTAGATCCTGTTGTATTTAAAATTCTGAATAAGAATCTATAAAAGAATTTACTAGTTATTATAAATTAAAATAATTGACATATAAAAAAACAACGACGACACAAAAAGAAAGAGTAAACTGCAAGAAATGTTTGAGGCCTTCCTACAAAAGGTTCATCCTGTCGGGTTACTTCCCTAAATATCATGCAATAACGATTTGTGGATAGCGAAATATTACTTATAAAAAGAAAAAATGACCATGAAAGAAAAATGCGAAATTTGTAACAACAACAACTGGCTCGAATTACCGGATCCGAACAACTCCCTTTCCGTGACAACGACAGGGAAAATTATTAAGCAGCCGCTTGGTAAATCTCTATGCTCGATGTGTGGTTTTGTTAAGCGTAACAAATTTAATTATTTAGGTCAAGGTGAATATTACCAGGAAGACTATGCGCCCTATTACGAACGCCCCGGTATTGAAGAATATCACAGAAGAAGATACAAGGATCTCGCCGAGTGGATGAGTAAATACCTTCTTGATGCATTTAATTTTAAGAAAGTCCTCGATGTTGGTTCTGGACAAGGTTGGATGATGGATGCAATGTCCTCCAGATATGATGGTATCGAGATCTTCGGTATTGAACCTAATCGATATAATGCAGCAATAGCTAAACAAAAAGGCTATACTATAATAGAAAATAAAATTGAACATTCAAATATGAATGATACCTATGACCTGGTTTACTCTAATAATGTACTCCAACACGTCAATGACATTGGCAAATTTATTGCTGATATGAAGATGCTCTTGAGTGAGCACGGGGTTATCATTGCTACCTGCCCCGACGGTTCAAGACCAAGTATCGATCTTTTTTGGTCTGATCACAACTACTCTTTCTTGCCCGATCATCTCAGAAAAATAGGACGAGACTTTGGTTTTGAAACGGTATGGGTAACACAATCACTGGAAAATCCTTCTATTCCACCTGCGCAACTATTATGTATGACAAATAATCCTTCCTACCAGGGGAAGCTAATAGGAGAAAAAGAAACTTTCGATCTTGATATCATCCAATTCTACAGCAGTAGAGTTGAATATCTGCAATCTATCAAGAGACTGAATGATTTTCTTATGCAAGAAATTTCCGGATTTTCTGCGGTATATAACTTTGGAGCAAGTTATTGGACTTCTATTATTGCTGCCTATTGTCCGGACTATTGGAAGATAGTAGATGCGTGTGTAATCGATAAGCAGGATAGTATCATGGAGTTTATGGGAAAAAATGTAGTAGAATTAGGCTCATTGCAGAATTTAGAGCAAGCCGCAATGGTATTGGGAACTGCTCCTGTAAGTCATGACAAGCTGGCACCTAGATTCAGTGAATTTAAAAAAATTATCAAGTGGGATACTTTAATTAGGTATTAATTAATAAGCTTGGCTTACAAATCGGGAAAGGCTGCCTTTTTCAGTGAGGACCAAACAGGCAATTAGTTTATTACTCATCACCTTGCGGTAAAAGTGCATTGGGGAAACCTTGTGCTCTGATTAATGGAGCTACATCTTGACCAGGCCTGAAATCCCAATCAAGGAAGCTTACTTCATCTGGAACCCATATTCCACAGATTAGCCTTCCATCATTAGTGATTTGCGACACTGTCCAATAAAATGTGTTTGGTGTATCATATTTATCCGGAAACCAACCAACTATCTCATGAAATGTTTCCCGATCTTCGCTATACCAGAATTTTCTCGGGGATTCCGGACCACCGTACATAGTAATAAAAACAACCATCTCTCCCGAGTCACTTATCACAACTTCAGTACAATCATTTGGAGCAAAAAATATTTGTTCATGTTTTTCAATATCTGATATAGAATTATAGGCAGATTTAACTACTCCTCCAGGGGTTATGTCCCACGCCCAGTAGGCATAACCTTCATAAAAAACAACATTACACCATTTAAAATTATTGCCACTCCCTATTAATTCCCAATTCCATTTATCTTCTTCTAAATCGTATGAACCCTTTAAAACATGGCTTTGATGAACGCCACCTGTGGTAAAATCGCCCGTTTGCATCCAAAATGTAGTATCGGCAGGATTAACATCAATATTATGAATGTGCCTTGTGTACAAAAATTCTGATTCAAGGTCATCCCTATCAGACCTGAAAGCATATGCACTTTTTATCGTTTGCCCTTTATCAACAGTGTACCAAGCATTAATATTAACATATTCTGTACCAGCAGTCATAGAATAATTCCCCCAACAAAAAACCTCTGTACCATTTATTATTACCCTATGATTTACACGTCCTGCCATCGTGAAATTATCATACCTTGTTCTTATAAACGGCTCACCATCAATGTCTAAGACTGTGGACTGGTAGTAATTCTCCCAATCATGAGAATAAAACATGTTCTGATGGTCACCGAACATTACCTCACCATCCTTAAATACATGAACGGCCTTCAAAGTGCCAATATCTATGGGCAATGATTTAGTATATGTTCTGCCTCCATTCTCACTGAGATACAATGTATTACCATCATATTTCAGCATATAGTTATCCATCGCCCATATTACATCCTCAAGCATTATTTCACCTCCTCTTTTCTCAGCTATGATGAAAAACGTTGTATCACTCGAAGCCACTTCGACTTGGGTAGCGACAATATGATCAACTGTTTCTCCGCTTATAGTATATACATCATATCCCAGGGTTATGGTATCTGGCGCTATGATTGAAATGTTGGTTCTTTTACCGAAAATGTTGAGACTGCATTCGATCTGTTCATTCTTTTCGTCGAGAACAATAAATACTACCCGTTTATTCGGTTCCATCAGAAAATTAAACATTGGTTTAGGCAGCCTGATCTGTGATACCAGGATTATTGCAAAAATAATGATGATGAACATTAGTATTTTTGTCCGTTTTACTGAAATGACCAGATCTTTCAATAAGTATGCTTTAATTTATATGTCTCTATTTCTAAGCACTATACAGAATTTCTTTTAATAAGAAATTTATTTTTAATTTAAGGAGTTGTTGCATTGTTAATATTGGTAATATGTATATTAATGCATGGTAATATTGGTAATATGTATATTAATGCATGGTAATATTGGTTCAATTCCTTTATATTGATTATCAAAAATTATCTAAGGTGGCACAAGTGGTGCAAAGTCACCACTAAATAGTAGTTTTATCATTTAAATAATAATATTTTACGAAACTTTTTTCAAGTTTCATGATACTTTATGTAAATTTATCGTAAAAATAAATGAATACCAATTTTTTATTTCTATAACTGATCAATTTTCCTGGGAATTAGTTTTGGTAGTAAAAAAGTGCGGAAAACAGGACTAAAAGTGACCCCGCCGCTAACTCAATATTGCAGACTTCGGTATACACATTACACAGTTTTTTTTGAATATAGAACCTGTTTACACCCCATTCAAAAAACTATACAAATCTTCCTCAGGCTTTAAATTAAGCTTTTTCCGGAGGCGTGAGCGGCTGATGTAAAAACTGGAAGGTTGAATGTTTAATATTTCGGCAATTTCTTTAGTGTTTAGTCCAATTTTCAAATAGGCAC
>REEL01000184.1 GCA_007695095.1 Chitinophagaceae bacterium
AAGAGTATTCAATAATTGCACCATTCCACGGGCTGGGTAGGGTGTCTCCTGCAAGATTCATTTTATGTAACCTGACTCTTTTCGTATCATCATGTCTCCCAACATATTGTTTAAAATATTGAGATTCCTGCGTTGCACGAATATACTCTCCGTTACCAAGATTGTAAAAAGTCCACGAGGTACCATTAGATGGATGTATAAAAGTACGTAGTGTATCTCCAATTTCATTAATGACGAGGTTAAAGCCATTAGAAGTATATGCTACTCTATCACCCAACCAGGGAACAACATTAGTAGAAATCAAGCAGTTACCCGGTAAAATGTCTTTGGCTGATGCCTCCCTATATGAAAAACTTGTATTTCCGCTTATGGAATCTACCCGGTAACCTTTAAGGCAATAGCCTCCAAAACAATTATCCGGATCGTCCAAATAATAAACAGCCCTGGCATTATTTGGGAAAAACTGAAATGTTTGTGCATGTAAAATACTACTTGATATCAACATTAACGCAATTGAGAAAAATAGAAATTTATAGGAGCTTAGATTCATTAAATGAGTTGTTTGATAAAATGTTTTTAAGTTAATAAAGCAAATGCATTTTTGTTTATTGGTCTTAGTTTAGATAAAGGCACTTAATTTAACGCCTGTATTACATCTGTGATTGTCTTTGAAATAATTATACATAAATTTTTATTTAAAAAATAAGTACAAATAAAATGAGAAACAAAAGCTTTTTCATATCAAAGTTAAATCGTTTAAATTGATTCCGCTAATTTTTAGTTTTACTTTTATTATGTTTGGGATATAAAATATTTTTTTGATTTCACTAAAGCTATCTTTAACATAACCAATAACAAGTATAAATCAATAAATGAATAAAAATGTATTGTTTATAATCGGCTTGCTGGTTTATGCCTTGATGTTCGTTTTTGCACTTTTGTTTTACAAAGAAAGGACGATTTTTTTAGATATCGCATATCACATGTTCGAAATCTTAAGAACCGGTGAGTTTGCCATTCAAAATTATCGTTTTGTTTCAGTTATTAGCCAGGCCTTTCCACTTACTGCATTTTATATGGGCTTAAGTTTGGAGCAAATTGCAAAGTTTTATTCAGTTGGCTTTATTGTGTTTTACTTTAGCATCTTTACGTTCATACTGTATATATGTAAAAATACAAGAATTGCTTTGTGCTTTCTTTTGTTTAATACTTTATTGGTAACCCATACTTTTTACTGGATACAATCTGAGCTACCAAAGGGAGCAGCATTTATGTTTTTGTATTTGGCTTTGCTGGATAATCGTCTAAACCTCAAAAATCAAGGTAACTCTTTTTGGATATTTTCAGCCATATTGCTTTGTATAGTTGGTTTCACACACCCTTTATTACTTTTTCCTATCATATTTTCGCATTTCTTCTTTTACTTCTATTATAAAAAAGACCATTTACTACTTATAAAGAGCCTTGGCTTGTATTTTCTTTTTTTTATTATTAAGAATGGCATATTTAAAACGGAATACGAATCAGGTGCAATGTTTGGGTTTATGCAAAATTTAAAGCATCTTTTTCCTAATTATATTTTTATTGAATCAAATAATAACTTTGCTCACAATTTATTTCAGCACTACTATTTTTTAGTAATTCTGCTTATAGCCGTTTCTTATTTTTACTTCAAAAACAAAAATTACCTAAAGCTTTCTTTAGTAGCTCTTTTCTCAGCAGGATATTTATTTTTAATCAATATTTCTTATGAGTCAGGAGCGAATGATTTCTATTTGGAAAACTTTTATTTATTGCTGACAGTTTTTGTTGCATTACCATTTGTTTTTGATATTTTGCCTAAGCTACAAAGTCGTTGGATAGTAACAATGATTGTTTTGGCTATAACTCTTTCCGGAACAATCCGAATGTATCAAAGCCATGGAATATATAGTGACCGGCTTGACTGGTTAAGAAATGTAGTCGAAAAAACTGATAAGTTGCAAAAGGATAAATTAATTATCAAATTAGAAGGCATACCTATGGATACACTATTGATGACATGGGGCAGTAGTTATGAGTTTTGGTTATTATCAACTATGGAAAGAGGTTATTCCAGTTCAATAATTATAGAAGAAGAAAAAGGTGAATTTGATTGGGCATTGTATGAAAATAAAAGTATGATTACAAAATGGGGAGCTTATGAATACAACTCCCTTAGAGAGGATTATTTTATCTTTAATGACACTTCAAACTATAAAAAAGTTTATTTTGACAAAATAAAGTAATACAATTTGAAACGTATGCTATGATAGAGACTTCTACAGAAACACTACAGTATTTTATTTTGGTTTTTTCTATAGTTTTTATAGGGTGCAGCATAATACTTTTCCTGCAAAACCGAACAAAAGCTGCACTATTTACACTATTTATCGGTTCATTGGGCATTCATATTTTCATGGCATTGTTAGATCCGTTTCTCAATGATTGGGATGAAAGATTTCATGCATTGGTAGCCAAAAATATGATGGATAATCCCTTTAAGCCAATGTTGTTTACTGAACACCCTCTCCCCTATGATTACAAGAGTTGGACTGAAAATAGAATCTGGCTGCACAAACAACCACTTTTTCTATGGAAGATTTCCCTTTCATATCATTTATTCGGTGTGAATGAGTTTTCATTAAGATTACCTACTGTTATTATGGCTACCCTGCTTGTTCCTGTTATTTACAGAATGGGTAAATTGTTGTTTAATAAAGAGTCCGGCTATCTTGCTGCTTTTTTTTACGCCTTATCTTATTTTCATCTTGAAATAGTTGCAGGTGTGCTTGGAATGGAACACAATACGTTTGCTTTCATCTTTTATGTCACCTTAAGCTTATGGTGTTGGATAGAATATGAAATTACAAAGAAAAAAATATGGTTGATTTTAATCGGTTTGTTTTCCGGTTTTGCAGTGCTTAATAAATGGCTTGTTGGATTACTCGTATATGCCGGATGGGGGTTGAAGATTTTGTTAAAAAAAGAAAATAGAAATCAATTAAAAAGCTATTTTGATTTGAGTCTCAGTTTTCTCATCACTTTAATAACTTTTTTGCCCTGGCAGATTTATATCACTTTAAGATTTCCTTTGGAAAGTGCTTATGAATATAGTTATAATCGAAGGCATATTTTTGAAGTTTTGGAAGGACACTCAGGAACAATTTGGTATCATTTTGAAAAATTCCCGGAGCTATATGGCGTTTTATTTACTGTATTTATACCCTTTGCATTGTTCTCTTTCTACTATAAATCTAAACACACTTCTATTGCTTTAGCTTTACTTATAAACGTAGCTATAGTCTATATTTTCTTTTCCTTTATTGTTAAAACAAAGCTCCCGGCTTATCCCTATTTAGTTTTCAGTATCATTTATTTATCACTGGGAGTTTTAGCATGGACAGGTATTGAATACATCAAAAAACTACCTGTCAATTTATCAAAATTGCCGGCATTTGTTTTTTTAATTATTATCGGCTTTATGAACTTTCAATACTTTAAAATTAAACAGGTTCATATTGATGGTACGTACAGCCACTATGGCTGGGATGGATATAGGAAAAATAAAATTGCTGATACAAAATTTTATAAAAAGCTAACTGAATTACTACCCTCAAAAGACTATATATTGTTTAATGTTAGAAAAAATGAGCCTGTAGAGATAAGTTTTTATAGCGGCATCAGAAGTTATGATAAGGTGCCCTCTTTTGAAACATACACTTTTTTAAAAAATAATAGTTACCCCATTGCAATTATTGATTACGGGGACTTGCCGGACTATATTGAAAAGGATACTGAAATTATAAAGATTAACAGAAATAGTGAAGTCTTAAATGAGACTTTGCATTAAATAATAACCCGTCTTTAAAAATAGCCTTATCATCATTTTTAATTTGAAATCAAATCATTCAGACCTTATAAATGAATATTACTTGTAGTTTTTTTTAAGAGATTTTTGTATATTTGAAAAGGTTTAATCATATAAAATGTTTTTTCTCATTAAGCAGATTACTGTTTTTATTTTTTTTCTTGCATTTTTATTAAGTAGTTTAAAAGTCCAATCTCAATTATATATTAACGAGATAATGGCTTCTAATCATTCTACAATATCTGATAATACAGGTGCTTTTGAAGACTGGATAGAAATTTATAATAATCACACCTTTGATATCAATTTAAATGATTATTATATAAGCGATGATATATCAAATCCGCAACTACACCGTTTACAATCAGATTCTAATGAGTTAATTGTACCGGCAGAAGGATTTTTGTTACTTTGGGCAAGTGGTGACACTTCAAGAGGAAGCAAACACACTAACTTTAGATTGACAATCTCTGGTGATTTTGTGATATTAACTGCACCGGATGGTATTACAGTTATTGACAGTATTCTTTTCGGTCATGTTCCAACTGATATTTCTTATGGACGGTATCAGGATTCTTTATGGCGTTATTTTCAAGATCCAACCCCTTTAGCTTACAATAATACTCAGGCCTATTCAGGTATACTTGATCCGGCAGAATTATCTCATGAATCCGGGTTTTATAACTCCGATTTTCAATTAACAATAACTCATCCCACACCGGGTGTCACCTTGAGATATACACTTGATGGCAATAGGCCGGATTCTTTAGAAGCAATATATACAAATCCTATTCAAATAAATAACAGAAGTCTTGAGCCAAATATTTACTCAATGATTCCTACTAATAATTGGTCACATTATGGCGAATGGGGATGGTATGAACCGGATGGATTGGTTGCGAAAGGAACTATTGTACGAATAAAGGCTTCACATCCCGATATGATAAGTAGTGATAAAGAGGCTTCATTTTTCATCTTTCCTGAAAAAGAATCAAGATATTCATTTCCTGTAATATCAATAATTACAGATGGGAAAAATCTATTTGATGACGATTATGGTATTTATGTTCCCGGTTCAAATAGTGTTTTATGGAATCAATCTACAAAAAACTATGCCCAAAGAGGTATAGAATGGGAAAGACCCGGAATAATGCATTTTTTTTCAGAAAATGGTGATTTTGAATTTGGACAAGGAGTAGGTCTCAGAATTCACGGAGGTTGGTCTAGAAATCTACCTCAAAAGTCTTTAAGACTTTATGCCAGAAATTTATATGGTCAACAAAACTTTGAATATCCTCTTTTTCCAGACTTACCTTATAGTTCATACAAAAGATTTATACTTAGAAACTCCGGAAATGACTGGCGATCTACAATGTTTAGAGATGCTCTTGTTCAAAGCATTGTCGCTCAATTTAATATGGATATACAAGCATATCGCCCAACAATTACTTTTATAAACGGAGAATATTGGGGTATTCATAATATCAGAGAAAGATATGACAAACACTATTTTGAAAGAGTTTATGGAGTTGATCCGGAAAACATAGATTTTCTCGAAAATAATTCTGTTGTTAAAGAAGGGGATAATTTACATTATAGCAATCTGATTAATTATCTGAATAATAACGACATTTCAAATAATTCAGTTTACAAGTCCATAAATACATTAATGGATATTGATAATTTTATAGATTACAATAGTACCCAAATATTCTTTGGTAACGTAGATTGGCCTAATAATAACGTTAAATTCTGGAGATACAGAGTTCCATATGACTCGACTAGTATTGTACCTGAAAGAGATGGACGTTTTAGATGGATACTTTTTGATGTTGACTTTTCATTTGGATACTATGATCCAAATGGCATTTATAAAAATATGATTGAGTGGGCCACAAGCAAACAATATCCTTGGGCAACACTAATTATGCGGAGACTACTAGAAAATGAACAATTTAAAATTGATTTCATTAACAGAATGGCCGACCACATGAATTCTGTTTTTAGATATCAACATTTATCTAGTAAAATTGACACCTTCAAAGAGTTGGTGCAGCCGGAAATTAAAGAACATTTCAAGCGATGGGGACAACCACAAACTATTGCTGATTGGGAACAAAATATAGATTCTATGCTTGTTTTCTCTGAAAAGAGGCCCAATGTCCATCGACAGCATATTCAAGACCACTTTGATATTCAGAAAACTTTGAAAGTTCAATTAGATGTATCTGATGAATCACATGGATATATTAAGATAAACTCACTAAATATTAATGAAAACACTGCGGGAATTGATAAAAATCCTTATCCATGGGAAGGTATATACTTTCATAAAATTCCCATAAAAATCACAGCTATTCCTATTCAGAATTATAAGTTTTCACATTGGGAGATTAACGGATACAAATTTTATGATAGAAAGATAGAATTAGATATGCTAAATGATTTTCAAGCAGTTGCATACTTTGTTAAAGATAATTCTATACATCAATGTCATGAAAGCACATCCTACATAGTCAGATGTCCATATATATTCACAGAGTGGTCTGCAAATGCAGCTTCCGGCACATTTCCTTTGGCTATGGAATTTGTATATATGGACGAAAATGATCCCGGCTTAGATGCTGAAATAGCCGGTTATACCAATGGGTCTTATAATTTCAATAGTAGAACAAGAATTACAGGATTAGGTAATAATGGTGTTGGGTTTATTAATACAGGAAATTTAGAAGGTAATATTGGTTATCCCGGAAGAAGAATTGGCGGTGCTTTATTAAATATAAATACAACAGAAATAGATGCAGGTTATGTTCAATGGACCGGCGGCACTTTAATTCCTCAGTCGAGAGTGTATAATATCAGGCTACAATACAGAATTGGAAATAACGGCCCTTTTATAGACTTTAAAGATGCTCATGGAAATATAGTTGAGTATAAGAGGGCAAACACAGAAGGCCATTTCGAAATTATGGGTCCTTATCCATTACCACAGGATATTATTGGGCATGAATGTGTTCAGCTATTCTGGAGGTACTATCATACAGGAGAACAACTTTCTTCTCAATCAGGTCAAAGAGATTTTTTAAGGCTTGATGATATTATCATTGCTCCCGGTCCCCGGCCTGTAGATCCTGTCGACCCAAAGAAATTATATACTGAATTTCATATATCAGGGGATGAAAATGTAAAACCTTATAGCACGGAATTTTACCAAACTGATCAAATTGCAAATTCATATAATTGGATAGTTTATGGAGGAAAATTATTAAATGGACAAGGAACACCTGAAATTGAAGTCAAGTGGAATATGAAAAAATATGGTCAGGTAAAGTTATTAACGAATGATAATTATAAATGTAGTAAAAGTAAAGCTTTAACTGTTTACATAGATTTTTCAGGAGAAAACAAGCATGTTAATATCTATCCGAACCCTAATAATGGACAGTTCTTTTTAGAAATCCTATCTGATTATGAAGTAGATTATGAACTTAGACTTATTGATTTAAAAGGTATAACACATTTAAATAAGCAAATTCAGACAAACTATTATTACAAAATAGACGAAACCCTTCCAAACGGGTTATATTTTTTAAATTTTACAAATAAAAACACCGGATACACCTTTATCAGAAAGGTTTTAGTGATTAAGTAAGTGTGTTTTTTAAAGTATTTTGAAGTAATGGGATAGTGGAGAAGACAAACTCAATGCTTGTATTTTTTCCAATATTTAATCGTTATTTTAATTATCCGTCTTAGACTGACAAGCCTACTTTTTGCAATCCTTGTGGTTTTATTACCTCATCTAAGCAAATACTACTGCTTTAAGGCAATTCTTTTTCTATCAAAATTACATCCGGGTGATATTGAATGAATTCCGGTAGATTTTGATTGTTACATCAATTTTCATAATAATTAATTAGTTGTCTTTATTTTAATTAATGGTTGATTTAAACAATAGAACATTTGAATGAAGAAATGAGAACTTAGAACGTTACTAATACTAACCGGTTTCTTTACTTTTTCCTGATGCAGTATTTATACTTTTTTTCCTTCATTTCACTTCACTATTCGATTGTTCGAATGTTCTATTATTCAATTATTTAAACCTAATGTAAAAACTAAATTCAAGTTAAACCATACACTAATTGTATTTCAGTCATTTACTTTACCAATTTATACTTCAAAATACAATAAATTGCCCGAAATCCATCTTTCCAATTTATGTGTTTACCTTCTTCATAAGTTCTGCCATAATATGAAATCCCCACTTCATAAATTCTGATTCCGGGAATTCTGGAAACTTTTGCTGTTACTTCCGGTTCAAAACCAAAGCGATTTTCTTTTAATTGAATTCCTTTAATCACATCAGTCCTGAATAATTTATAACAGGTTTCCATATCTGTCAGGTTTAAGTTCGTCATCATATTTGACAAAAAAGTTAAAATTTTGTTACCTATAGAATGCCAGAAAAATAAGATTCTGTGCGGATTGCCGCCCATAAACCTTGAGCCGTATACCACATCTGCAACTCCTTTAACAATTAGTTTTAATAAAATCGCATATTCATCCGGATCATACTCAAGGTCTGCATCCTGTACGATCAAAAAGTCACCTGTTGCCAATTCAATTCCTTTACGAATGGCAGCTCCTTTTCCTTTATTCTTTTCCTGCCGATGATAAATGGTCTTTGTTTGGTTTCCAATACTTGCAAAAAAATCCTGAACCAATTTCCCAGTATTATCTGCAGAATGGTCATCAATAACAATTATTTCTATTGAAATCGCTTCTCCGGGCTTTGACCGGTTGACTCTTTCTAAAATCTGTAAAATTGTTTTTTCTTCATTGTAAGCAGGAATTACAACACTTAATAAGCCTCCATTGTATGGTGTTATTTTTGTCATTCTAAGTTTTAATTAATCTCAAAAAATGAAGCACGAAGATAGAAGTAAATTTTTTAAGTTTTTTAACAAAGGCAAAAGAAGCCTTAGAACTAATTCTTTTTTTGAATAAAACAGACACACAAAATTCAAAGCCGGCAGTGAATCCCCGGTACGAAGCCCGCGTGAGGGACAGAAGCGGAAAGCCCACAACGACGAAGGAGTGAGGACTTGCAGCGAATGGCCCGACCCGAAGGGGCACGCCCGGATTTTTTTGTGAATTTTCAACTTAATCACTAAAACCCAAAAAAAATCAGTGAATCAAAATACCGTGATTCGTAAAGCATGAAAGGTGAAAAGTTTTAGGCTACATCAAGTTCACTAACATACAATCAATAAAGTCGATTTTTGAGCAGATTTTATTCTTTCAGATGTCATTCT
>REEL01000185.1 GCA_007695095.1 Chitinophagaceae bacterium
AGCTTTTATAATAACTGGCTTGCAAATTAAACATTCGGGCATACTTCCCTTTTTGTTGTAAGAGTTCGGTGTGGGTTCCCTCTTCAATTATTGCTTCTTTTTCCATAACATATATGTAATCTGCAATTTGCACCGTAGAATATCTGTGGCTTATAATTATTGAAGTTTTATCTTTTGTCAAATCTTTAAACAAATTAAAAATCTGAGCCTCGGCTTTTGGATCCAGCGCACTGGTGGGTTCATCTAAAATTATTAACTGACTGTCTTTATAGAACGCTCTTGCCAAAGCCAGCTTTTGCCACTCCCCTATACTAAGTTCTTCACCTCCTTCAAACAATCTGCCCAAAACAGTATCAAAACCATGAGGAAGACTTAGTATTAAGTCATAAACTCCGGCCTTTTTTGCTGACTCTATCATTCGCTCTTCATCTATGGCTTGATTAGATTTTCCTAAAATTATATTTTCCTTTATCGTAAGATTATACTGTATATAATTTTGAAAAAGCACACTCACATTTTCTTTAAGATCTTTATCATTTATTTCAGAAAGAGGAATGTTATCAAAAAGAATTTCTCCGGAATCAGGTTGGTAAAATTTGCATAAAAGCTTAATAAGCGTACTTTTCCCGGAACCATTATCACCAACTATTGCAATAGTATCATTTGCCTTTATTTTCATGTTTATATCCGATAAAGCATTGCGTTTGCTATTGGGGTATCGAAAAGATAGATTTTTAACTATAATACCATCCATTAAAGGTTTTGGCAGCTCTTTATCTGACTGAGACTCTTTGATTTTATTCTCAATATTCATAAATCGATTCAAATAGGATATATAAAGGCTGTCTTCATACAAATAGGTGAATCCGTTCAACATACCCTCAAACAGATTAAAACCTTTTTGAAGAGCCATAAAATACATTACTAAAGCCCCAATTGTCAGCATCCCTATTACAGTCAGATATGAAATATAAGCATAGGCAGAAAAAATAGCTATGGCTGCGAAAATATGCACCAACGACTCTAATATTACTTTGCGTTTGATGATTTTAAATTTGCTATCCCGTATGGAAGTTCTTAACTCCAAATAATGATTTTTAATATAGTTTTTTAAACTAAACAAACGGACCTCCATTGCAAAAGGGATCCCTGTCAAAAGCCAGTAAAAATAATTTGATTTTCGGTCACTTTGTGTAGTATCCATATACCAGTTATACATCTTCTTTGAATACTTCAATCTCACCAATGCCAAAGGAAGCGTAGCAAAAAGGATTACAAAAAAAACAGCCCAATGCAAGGTCATTAATAAAATAATCAATGTCACTATTGCAAAAAAGCTTTGAATTATATGAAATAGGTTGTTCACCAGATTCAATGGTTTTTCTCTGGCATTTTCAAGCACTCTTGAAAACAAATCATGGTATTCCGTATTTTCAAAAAATTCGAGATCGATTGAAGTTGTTTTATCAATCAGCATTAAATTCATCTTATCAGTAAATAACAAAGATTGCTTATCTCGAACATATTCATTGATTGCTCCGGCAATAGCATTCAGCAAAAAAACCAATGCTGTTACTATAATGAGCATTAACACATGATTAAAAGATACTTCAGCAACTTCCGAATTTGAAACCTCCCCTATGGCATCTATTATCAATTTTATGAGATAAATAACTATCAGTGGAAAAAAACTTTGTATAAAAGTTAAAACAAAATTTAAAACAGTCAACTTCCTGGAAGTGGCATAAACCAACTTAAAGGCATCACTAAAATTTCGATAAAAACTAAAATCAATTATTTTCATGAACTACAAATAGACTATTTTTTTAGCAAATCTCTGTCAAAAAAAGTCTCAAAAGTATTTTTAGCAAACAAAAACTTAAAATTAAATAATTAAGCACAACAATAAATACCTATTCAATTGCTTTAAAAAAATTATATTTACATACATTTATACAAATACTTTTGAGTAAAAATGCTCAAGTTTTTTTGTTACATGAACACAAAAGAATATGTCTAAAGCTTTAAAGGAGTTAAGACCAAATATTTTTTTAATAGAAAATGCTTTTCCGAAACAATCTATTAGATGAGGTTCAATGAAATAATAATTTACACATGCATAAATTAGTAACATTACAGGAGGTAATAGAACTTTTCTTGTAAGTCAAAACCTGCTGATTAAATCAGAATATGAATTATGAGGAAAAAAAATCCATTTGCAAATCTAAAGTAATCCAATTCCATTTTTACAAATATTAAAGATTTGATTCAATCTAAGATATCTTGAAAAAATAATTAACGTCTTTACTGCAGGTCTTAAGATTTTGAAGCTCCAATCAATAAGTTGAAATACTTAGGATTATCTAATGAATAATCTTATCAAACAGCTTCTTTCATAGTTTGAATCTTCCCGGCAATTTCTTCCATTAGCCACTGAGGCGTTGAAGTAGCACCGCATATTCCAACAGTTTCGGCATCTTTGAACCAGTTTTCATCAATTTCTTCCGGTAAGCTTACGAAAAATGAATTGGGGTTTACTGACTTGCAAACATCATATAGAACCTTACCGTTTGAACTTTTCTTACCGGCAACAAAGACAATTACATCAAATTGTGGAGCAAATTTCTTAAGATGCGGCTCTCTGTTACTCACCTGACGGCAAAGAGTATCATTGGCAGTTACATTGTAATTTCCATATTCGGCGGCTCTCATTTCAAGCTTTGATTTTAACTTGTAAAATCCATCCATACTTTTTGTTGTTTGAGAAAAAAGCTGAATGGGCTTCCTAAAGTCAATTTGTTCCAAATCCGAATCATCAAATACAACTATAGCCTTATTATCTGTTTGTCCTAAAAGTCCGATAACTTCCGGGTGACCATGCTTTCCATAAATAACAACCTGAGCATCTGCTTCCGTCTGCTTTACATAAGAATCTTTAATCCTGTTCTGTAACTTTAACACTACGGGACAAGAAGCGTCTATTAATTCAATGTTATTCTCAAGAGCTGTTCTGTAAGTTTCCGGAGGTTCACCATGCGCACGAATTAGAACTTTGCAATCTTTCAAATCTTTTAGGTCCTCATGATTTATGATTTTCAAGCCTTTCTTATTCAAGCGAATAACTTCAAGATCATTGTGCACTATATCACCTAAACAATATAAAGTACCGCTATCATCCAGCTCATCTTCAGCCATTTGAATAGCGTATACCACTCCAAAACAAAATCCTGATTGATCATCTATGGTTATCTGCATCATTTATTATTTAAGGAATATTTAATTTTTTCTATCTCTTCAAAATATAAACAGCATTTCGGGCGCTTTGTTTTATTTGATAGCTTTATTTAGCAATTACAAAATAAGGTATTTAAAAGCGATTCACATAAATTTTCATGTATAAAACAAATATAAAGGAATTTAAGCAAAAATAGTCGTGCTAATAAAATGTTAATAAAAATGCTTTTTGTGATAAACAATGGCATTTTATTCTTTTGTATTTTTAACAAAAAAAAAGGAATTCATGCCTCAATTTACACATCTACATACACACACTCAGTTTTCATTACTTGACGGAGCAGCCAATATTAAAAAGATGGTTCAAAAAGCCAAAGCCGATCAGATGAAAGCTATGGCCATAACTGATCATGGAAATATGTTTGGGGTTTTTCAGTTTGTTAATGAAACACAAAAAGAAGGCATTAAACCGGTTGTTGGATGTGAATTTTATGTGGTAAAAGATCGCTTTCAAAAGTCTTTTTCAAAAGACAATCCCGATAAAAGATACCATCAGCTCTTGCTGGCAAAAGACCACAGAGGGTATCAGAATTTATCTAAACTTTGCTCTTTAGGATATCTTGACGGGCTCTATGGCAAATTTCCGAGAATTGACAGGGATTTGGTAAAACAGTATAAGGAAGGGTTAATTGCAACCACTTGTTGCATAGGAGCTGAAGTGCCTCAGGCTATAATAAATAAAGGACCGGAAGAAGGAGAGAAAATATTCTTAGAGTGGTTGGATATTTTTGGCGATGATTATTATATTGAATTACAAAGACATAATATTCAGGATATTGACGGAAGTGGTTTAAGTCAGGAGGATGTCAACCAAATTTTAGTTGGTTTTTCCCGTAAATACAATGTTCCAATTATTGCAACAAATGATTCGCATTATGTTGACGAGGAAGACTGGAACGCACATGATATATTACTTTGTGTAAACACAAATGAACTTCAAAGCACCCCAAAAGGCCGCGGAAAAGGCTTTCGTTTCGGATTTGAAAATTCAGAGTTTTATTTCAAAACACAATCTGAAATGAATACCTTGTTTTCAGATATCCCTGAAGCAATTGACAATACAAACTTAATCGTCGATAAAATCAATCCCCCGAAATTAGAGAGGGATATTTTACTTCCCGCCTATTCCCTACCGGAAGGCTTTACTACTCAGGATGACTATTTAAGGCATTTAACTATCGAAAATGCCCGAAAAAAATACGGAGAAATAACGGCAGAACTGGAAGAGAGAATCAATCTGGAGTTAGAAACCATTAAAAAATCCGGTTATCCGGGGTATTTCCTGATAGTTCAGGATTTCACTTCAGCAGCCCGAAATATGGGAGTAGCCGTTGGTCCGGGCAGAGGTTCCGCAGCAGGCTCTGTGGTTGCATACTGCCTGGGAATTACCAGTGTTGATCCGCTAAAATATGATTTGCTTTTTGAGCGATTCCTTAATCCGGAAAGAGTAAGTATGCCGGATATTGATATTGACTTTGATGATGAAGGCCGAAAAAAAGTAATTGATTATGTGGTAGACAAATACGGAAAAGAGCAAGTAGCCCAAATTGTAACTTATGGAACTATGGCTGCTAAAATGTCTCTCAGAGATGTTGGACGGGTTTTGGATTTACCTTTGCAGGAAGTTGAACGAATTTGTAAAATTTTTCCGGATAATCTGGCCGCTACCTTAAACGGAGTGCTTGAAGAAGGAGATATCAATCCAAAATTAAAATCTAAGCTGAATGAGGAACAATTAGCTAATGCAAAAGCATTTCGCTCTTTGTCTCAAGGGGATAACTTAATTGCTAAAACCATACAAACAGCTAAAAAACTGGAAGGGTCCGTCCGAAATACCGGTGTTCATGCCTGTGGTCTTATTATCACTCCGGAGGATATCCGGAATTTCATTCCGGTTGCTGCCTCCAAAGATTCTGACCTCTATTTAACCCAGTTTGACAATAATGTCGTTGAAAAAGTCGGCTTGTTAAAAATGGATTTCTTAGGCCTTAGAACGCTTACAATTATCAAAAATGCCTGTAAAAATATTTTAGAAAATCATGGAGTAGATATTAATCCGGAAGAAATTCCGCTTGAAGATGAAAAAACTTTTGAGCTGTTTCAAAAAGGACAAACCTTTGGCATTTTTCAGTTTGAGTCAAAAGGGATGCAATTGTATCTCAAAGAACTAAAACCCAATAAACTGGAAGATATCATTGCCATGAATGCGCTTTACAGACCGGGCCCAATGAAGTATATCCCTAACTTCATTAAAAGAAAGCATGGAGATGAAAAAATAGAGTACGATCTTCCGGATATGGAGCCCTTTCTTAAGGAAACCTATGGAATTACCGTTTACCAGGAGCAGGTCATGTTGCTTTCCCAAAAATTAGCCGGATTTAGCAAGGGTCAGGCTGACCGCTTACGAAAAGCAATGGGTAAAAAGATTCTGAAAGAAATGGAGATTCTGAAACCTATGTTTGTAGAAGGTTGTGTTAAAAACGGATACCCTCCTGAAGTAACTGAAAAAATATGGAATGACTGGGAAGACTTTGCATCCTATGCATTCAACAAATCTCACTCAACCTGCTATGCTTATCTGGCTTATCGAACAGCTTATTTAAAAGCAAATTATCCGGCAGATTTTATGGCCTCTGTCTTGACAGCAAATTCAGGTGATATAAAGAAACTTTCGGGCTTTTTAGAAGAGTGTACCCGAATTGATATACCCGTGCTGAATCCGGATATTAACGAAAGCGGACTTCACTTTAAAGCTAACAAAAAAGGAGAAATCAGATATGCGCTTTCTGCAATCAAAGGCATTGGAAATGCAGCCGTAGAAGCTCTTATAGAAGAAAGAGAAGCAAACGGACATTATAAATCTATTTTTGACCTGATTTCCCGCTTAAGCAAAAAGGCTATTAATAAAAAAGCTTTGGAATCATTAGCTTTGGCCGGTGCATTTAATTGCTTTGAAGGAATACATGTAGCTCAATATTTTCATGAAGAAAATGGTGAAAATGGAATAGAAAAAGCACTGAAATTTGCTAAAAAAACAGAAAGTAAAGCCAATAATATGCAGGCTTCCCTTTTTGGTGAAGCTGAGCTGCCTGAAATCGAGGAACCGAAATTTCCCGAATGCGAGCCCTGGACACCACTAGAAATCTTGAAAAAAGAAAAAGAAACCATAGGCATTTATCTGAGTGGCCATCCATTAGATGACTACCGGATTGAGTTGGAGAGTTTATGTACTTGTGATTTAGCAAATATTGATAACTATAAAGGCAAAGCAGTAACTATAGGCGGAATGATAAGTGCTGTGAAAAAGCGACAAGATAAAAAAGGGAATGATATGGCCTTTGTGGATTTAGAGGACTTTAAAGGAACCTTAGGTAATATTGCCTTTTTCAGAACGACCTTCTTAAAAAACGAGCATTTACTGAAAGAAGGAATTCCGGTACTTATAAAAGGAGAGTATAATAAAGACAAGCGGGAAGGTTCAGACAGGTATTTCTTTAATTTGAATGAAATGACTTTACTTTCTGAAGTAAGGGAAAAAATGATAAAAGGGCTGCTTTTGGAATTTAACCTCAATGATCTGGATCAAAAATGGATAAATGAACTGGAAGAATATACTTTGAAAAATCCGGGAAATACCGGACTTGATATTTATGTGAATTATAAACAAGCGGTTGCCAATCAAAATGCAGAGGAATCACCTGACACTAAAACCGCTGTAATACCGGAAGATGAGGATATTTTACTTGATGAAGATAGCGGTTTAGATGTGGATGACTTAGAAGTGGAAATTGAGTTTGAACCCATGCAAAAATTTGAAACAATTCGACTAAAAATGCATGCTAAAAGAACCATTGACATTCAAAATGAGTCCTTTAATCACATAATTAAAAAAATTCCTTACTCAAAAATTCAGTTTAAAACTAAATAAATAAGGAACTAAAGATATTTAACTTTGGTTTCAAATATATCTTTATTAAAACTAAAAAAAATAAAAATGGCAATCGAATTAACAGACGCGAATTTTCAGGAAAAAGTATTAGACTCGGAAAAAGTTACTTTAGTTGACTTTTGGGCTGAGTGGTGTGGACCTTGTAAAGCTATCGGTCCAATTATTGATGAGCTTTCAAATGAATTTGAAGGAAAAGCAAATATCGGCAAAGTCAATGTTGACCACAACCCTGAAATTGCTTCTAAATATGGTATTCGCAATATCCCGACTATACTATTTATCAAGTCCGGTGAGGTTGTTCACAAACAAGTTGGAGCTGTTCCAAAAGCAGTACTTGAGAGCAAACTGAAAGAATTATCAAACTAATTATAGATTTTTAATTTTATACACCCCGTAAATAGTTATACTGCTTACGGGGTTTTTTCATTATGCAAAAACATAGATTAAGTGAATTTATTAAAACCACCGCCGGTGAATTGGGTTTTTCATTTTGTGGAATCGCCAAAAGTGAGTCTTTAGATGAAGAGGCCAAAAACTTAGAAAATTGGCTGAAACAAGGGTATCATGGCGAGATGAGCTATATGGAAAACTATTTTGACATGCGCATTAACCCCTCCAAATTAGTTCCGGGAGCAAAAAGTGTTATCAGTTTACTTTTTAACTATTTTCCACCGGAAAAACAAGCAAAAGACAAACCCCAAATATCAAAGTATGCTTACGGCAGAGATTACCACTATGTAATTAAGAAAAAGTTAAAAGTTTTCATAGATACCTTAAAAGCAAAAACCGGTGATTTTAACGGCAGAGCTTTTGTTGACTCTGCTCCTGTATTAGAGAGAGCCTGGGCAAAAAAAAGTGGACTCGGCTGGATTGGCAAAAACACACTTTTAATAAATAAAGGCAGTGGTTCATTTTTCTTTCTTGCTCAAATAATTAGTGATTTAGAACCTGAATATGACAATCCTTTAAACAAAGACTATTGTGGAAGCTGCACTGCCTGCATTGACGCCTGCCCTACCGGGGCCATTAATCAACCTTATAATGTAGATGCTAATAAATGCATTTCATACCTTACAATTGAGTTAAAAAATGAAATCCCGATTGAATTTTCAGGAAAAATGGAAAATTGGTTGTTCGGATGTGATATCTGTCAGGACGTTTGTCCCTGGAATCGGTTTTCTAAAAAACATAATCACCCGGAAATTGCGCCTAACAAAGCCCTTTTAGATATGAAAGAATCTGATTGGTTAGAAATAACTAAATCCGTATTTCAGAAAAAATTCCCCAAAACCCCCTTAAAAAGAACCGGACTGGAAAGAATAAAGCAAAACATAATTTTTTTATCTGAAAAAAAATAGGTGTTTATCGAGACTATCAATGTCATCTGTCACAATTATCTAAGAAAAACTTGAGGTCATTAGGGTCAAAAACTGTTAG
>REEL01000186.1 GCA_007695095.1 Chitinophagaceae bacterium
TTAACTGACAGCAGAATTGGTCAGCTTTATGGAGCAGCTACATTAACCAGTGCGCTTGTTCTTACTTATACCGGTAGATATATTGACAAAATATCGTTAAAAAAGTATTTGATATTAGTGGTAGTAGGTTTTGGATTAGTAAACATCCTTTTAGGTTTTAGTTACTCCATTTTAATGGTTTTTATTTCAATTTTTGGCCTCAGACATTTTGGACAAGGTTTGATGAGCCATACTTCTATGACAGTTATGTCAAGATATTTTGAGGCAGCAAGGGGAAAAGCACTCAGTTTTGCTGCTTTTGGATATCCCCTCGGAGAGGCTCTCATGCCAAGTCTGGTTGTTATTCTGATTGGGCTTTTTGACTGGAGATTGAGCCTTATTATTATTGGTTGTTTTATCCTATTTTTCGTTTTGCCGGTCCTTTTTCAATTGGAAAAAAAGATACCCAAACTAAAAGCAGTTACCGGAGAAAAAGTAAATACAGAAAGGGCATGGGGCCAGTTAGATGTATTATCAGATAAGCGCTTTTATATAATAGGGCCAAATATCTTCAGTATGTCTTTAATCATTACTGCAATCCTTTTTTATCAACTTTCATTAGCAGATTTTAAAAACTGGTCGCATACATGGATGGCGGGTTCATTAATTGGCTATGCAATCTCCGGCACTGCTTCTATTTTTTTATCCGGTTGGTTGATTGATAATTTCAGTGCTAAAAAAATATTTCCCTTTTTTCTTCTACCCATGGCTTTGGGCATATTTATTTTATCCGTTTCTGACCACCAGTTGTCTTACAGTATATTTTTAATATTAGCCGGTGTTTCAACAGGCATTGGAAGTCCGGTTAAAGACGCTGCCATAGCTGAAGTTTATGGTGTAAAAACCATAGGTACTGTGAGAAGTTTGTTTACTGCTTTAATGGTTCTAAGTACAGCAATCGGACCGGTATTAATTGGTTATTTTATTGATTTTTATTCTTTCAATCATGCTTTTTATGTTTGTATTGGCTTAATAGGTTTAAGTTTTCTACCGGGTTTATTATTTCTAAAGAATGAAAGGCTCAAAAAAAGCTAAAATCATTTTTTACAGAAAGCTTTTTTTCAATACTTTTTGAAAAGTAAATTCAAAAGGGAGCACCTTTAAAGTTCAGAATTCAATTATTTTGAGCTTCTTTACTTTATATTTGTGAGAAAAATATGCAATGGGATTTGATTTAAATAAAGAAAAGTTAGAAATTTTTGTAGATATTGATGATACTATCTGTCTTACAGATGGCATGAATTATGAGGCATCAAAACCTATAACGGAAAACATCCGGAAAGTTAACAAACTTTATGACGAAGGGCATTATATAGTTTACTGGACCGCCCGGGGGATGAAATCCGGATTGGATTGGACAGAACTCACTACCCGCCAATTAAAAGAGTGGGGAGCAAAACATCATGAGTTGAGACTTACAAAGCCTTCTTATGACATATTTATTGATGATAAAGTTTTAAATACCCGGGATTGGGAAAAGGGAAAATGGATAAAGTAAAGTTAGATAGAGCCAGGCAAATATTGGAGCATGAAAGTAAGGCGATTTTAAATATTCCAATAGACAACTCTTTAATTAAATCTGTGGAAATAATTCTGGGCTGTAAGGGCAAAGTCGTCCTTAGTGGTATGGGCAAGGCAGGTTTAATTGCAAGAAAAATAGCAGCTACATTATCTTCTACCGGAACTCCTTCTATGTATTTACATCCCGGAGAAGCACAGCATGGGGATTTAGGAGCTTTACGTTACGGGGATGTACTTATCATTTTATCTAATTCCGGCAAAACCAGAGAAGCGCTTGAATTGGTTAGTTTATCCAGAGAATTAATACCGGAGGGAATTTCAATTATTGTGATTACATCAAATACTGACAGCCCTTTAACAAAAGTAGCAGATGTAACTTTATCTATCGGAAATGCTACTGAGGCTTGTTTTTTAGGGATGGCACCCACTACGTCTACAACCTGCATGCTGGCCGTAGGAGACGTTTTAAGTTTACTGGTTATGGAGGAAAAAAAGTTCACCAAATCTGATTTTGCAAAAAGGCATCATGGTGGTTACCTTGGAGAAAAATCCAAAGACTAAAACTAGTTATATGTTTAAAATATCAGTTTAATTGTATTATAATTATCTTTCCTCAAAATGTAAAAATGAAAAAGCTTACTATTATTTCCGGCCCGTGTGCAATAGAAAATGAAGACACTCCGCTATTAATAGCTGAAAAGTTAAAAAAACTTAGTCTTTTGCTGGACTTCAATCTCATTTTTAAAGGTTCGGTAAAAAAAGCAAATCGAACAAAATTAGATTCATTTACCGGCATTGATGAGGATGAAGCTTTGAGAATACTGGAAAAAGTTAAAACAGAATTTGAAATACCGGTAACAACAGATATACATGAAAGTGCAGATGCAGAAAAATATGCCTCTGTTGCAGATTGTCTTCAAATACCGGCTTTTTTATGCCGCCAGACAGATTTGTTAATTGCTGCCGGTAATACCCATAAAGCTGTGAGTATTAAAAAAGCTCAGTTTGCTTCTGCTGAATCCATGAAATTTGCAGTTGATAAAGTGCGCAGCACAGGAAATGAAAATATAATGCTAATAGAAAGGGGTACTTTTTTTGGCTATCAGGATTTAGTGGTTGATTTTCGAAATATACCTTTATTAAAGAAAATAGGTTTTCCGGTAATTGTAGATTGCACGCACTCACTTCAAAAACCCAATCAGTCTGAGGGAGTTACAGGAGGCAGTCCGGTTTTTATTAAAACCATAGCAAATGCAGCTATGGCAACAGGTGCAGACGGTCTCTTTTTAGAAGTACATCCGGAACCGTCTAAAGCAAAAAGTGATGGTGCAAATATGTTACCTTTGGAGCATTTAGAAGAAGTTTTAAAAAAAGCAAAGGACATTTTTAATCTAATGAATGAGGATTAAATACTTAGGTAAAAAACGGAAGTAAAAATTTGCAGCAAACTATGAAACGAGCACCAAAAATAATCGAAAATCTTGAAATTGTCAGCTTAGCCAATAATGGAAAAGGAGTTGGTAAACATGACGGGAAAGCATATTTTATAACTGCCGTAGCTCCGGGAGATTTAGTAGATGCGAGATTAACTAAAAACAAAAAAGCTTTTGCAGAAGGAGTAATTTACAAAATGATAAAACCCGCTGCAAATCGTGTGACTCCCTTTTGTGAGCACTTTGGTGTTTGTGGAGGTTGCAAATGGCAGCATTTAGACTATAAAGATCAGGTTTTTTGGAAAAAACAAATAGTCGAGGATGCCTTTCAAAGAATTGGTAATCTTGAATATCCGGAGCCGGAACCCGTTTTGGAATCAGAAAAACATGCTTTTTACAGAAATAAGTTAGAGTTTAGCTTTTCCGATAGCCGTTGGTTTACTGATGAGGAAATTAAAAGTGGAGAAGATCTTGAAGATAATGGAGCTCTTGGTTTTCATATTCCCGGAAGGTTTGATAAGGTGCTGAATATAAATAAATGCCATCTTCAGCAGGAGCCTACTAACCAAATCAGGAATAAAATTTATCATTTTGCCAAGTTGCATAACATCCCATTCTTTAATATTCGTAAACAGGAAGGACTTTTAAGAACTTTAATTATTCGGATAAGCTCACTTGGTGAAGTAATGGTCATACTCACCTTTTATCATAGGGATGAAGAAAAAATCCATTTAATAATGGAATATTTAAAAAATGAAATCCCGGAAATCACTTCCCTTAATTTTGTTGTCAATCCAAAAGGAAATGATACTATCACCGGATTAAAGGCTGAGCTATATTCCGGAAGAGCATATATAATTGAAAAATTGGGTAACGTAAAATATAAGATAGGAACTCACTCATTTTTCCAAACAAATTCTTTGCAGGCTGAGAAAATGTATGCTTTAATTAAAGATTGGATAGAGTTAAAGGGAAATGAAAATATTTTAGATCTGTATACCGGATTAGGTAGTATTGCCCTTTATGTTTCTGATAAAGCAAAATCAGTTGTAGGAATCGAGAATGTTGAAGAAGCTATCGAAGATGCTAAAGAAAATGCACGATTTAACAATATTGAAAATTGCACTTTTTATGCAGCTGATGTAAAAGACTTTTTTAAAGATTCAGACTTTAAAGACTTTTTAAAACCGGATGTCATCATTACAGACCCTCCCAGAGCAGGAATGCACCCGGATGTTGTAGATACATTAAATCAAATTAAGGCTGAAAAAATTGTTTATGTAAGTTGTAATCCGGCAACACAGGCAAGAGATTTGGCTTTATTAAGTGATAATTATGAAATTATCAAGTGGATGCCAATGGATTTATTTCCGCAGACTCCGCATGTAGAAAATTTAGTTTTACTTAAACTTAAAAGTTAATTATAGAACAATTGATTTTACTGAACCGAAGTATGAATTTTATGTTAGTTTATGAAGTAATAATAAAAAAATGAAAAAGAAAGCTTATTTATTGATAACACTGTTTTTCGGGCTTCTTTTAGGCTTGTATAGCTGTGGAGGTGAAAGTAATCAAAGAGGTGTTCACAGGCCTGAAGCACCCAATACAGCAAACCTGACTGCTCAGCAAAAGGAAGGCTTGAGAATTTATGATATTCATTGTAAAACCTGTCACGGAGCAAAAGGAAATCTTAAGCTAAGCGGAGCTTCTGATTTAACCATTTCAGTATTGTCCATGGAAGAGTCAATAGAAGTAATATCAGAGGGGAGAGGGGCAATGATGCCATTCAAAATATTTTTAAATGAAAGTGAATTAGAAGCAGTGGCTTCCTATGTACATCTTTTTAGAAATTAAAAATATGAGTAAAAATATTTTAATCTTGGGGAGCGGAATGGTTGGTTGTTTGATAGCAGTTGAGCTTCATAAAAATCATAAAGTAACTGTAATTGATGCTTCATCCGAAAACTTAAAGAGCTTAGACAGTTATGAAGATATCAAAAAAATACACCGGCGGGTCAATTTTGATGATATGTCAGAATTAGAAATCGATAAATATGATTTAATAGTTGGAGCTCTGCCAGGCAGTATTGGCTTTAAAACAGCCCAAAAAGTTTTAGGTCTAGGAAAAAATTACATAGATATTTCTTTTTTTCCGGAGGATCCGCTTCAGTTAGATGCATTAGCAAAAGAAAAAAATGTAGTTTTTATTCCGGATATTGGGGTTGCGCCCGGACTCAGCAATTTAGTTGCAGCTAATTATGCATACAATCATTCAATTAATTTTTTTAAATGCATGGTTGGGGGATTGCCCAAAACCAGAAATTGGCCATTTGAGTATAAAGCTCCTTTTTCTCCTTTGGATGTAATTGAAGAATATATCAGACCGGCGCGTATTAAAAGAAATGGAAAGGAGGTTGTTTTTGACCCGCTGACTGAAATTGAAAATTTCGATGTAAAAAACATAGGTACTTTAGAATGTTTCTTATCAGATGGTTTGAGAACATTACTTCATACTTTGGATATTGAAAATATGGAAGAAAAAACAGTCAGATATCCGGGTTATGCGCAAAAAATTCAGATGTTCAAATCGCTTGGATTTTTTGATGAGCAGAAAATTGAAGTTGACGGGCAAAGTATTACTCCAAGAGAATTTACGAGCAAGCTTCTTTTTGAAAACTGGAAGTTAGGTGAAAATGAAGAGGAATTTACTTACATGAGAATTGATATGCATTCCGATAAAAAGAAGTTTCAATTTGAGCTGTATGATGACACCAAAGATGGATTCAGTTCCATGTCGAGAACTACGGGTTACACATGCACTGCCGTAGCTGAAGCCTTTCTGTCGGGTAAGATAAAGCCTGATGCCGGAGTTGTCCCACCGGAATACTTGGTAAAAGACAAAAGTGCTTATGCGTTTATATTGAACTATTTAAGCAATAAAGATATTAAGATTCATGTTACTGAAACGGAATTATGAGACTATACAAAAGCAAAGATGAAAAGGGTTTGCAAAAATCTGAATGTTTATTTATTTCTGACGGAAACTTTGTTTTTAAGGCGATAAAAGAAGACGATGAGAGTTATCAGCCCGGAAACTGTGAGCTGATAATTGAAGGTAGTAAAGTGTACAGGCCTAAAAATCCTACTTCAAAAGAAAAGGGTTCCTGCATTAATATTATCAAAGGAAATAAAGTTTATTTTTCTGACGATGATAAGGGAGAAAAGTTAGGTGAAATACATTTCATCATCGAGAGTAACAATATCTATGGAGCTGAATCTGATTATAATGTTAAAAGCAGGCTTCAGTATGTTATTGAAGACAACAAGATATTCAGAATGAATTTGAATCGCTACGGTGAGGAAGAGAAAAAATGTATTTTAATTGCAGAAGATTTGTTGTACCGCCAGGTAATTTTGGCTGTTTTGACAAATTTCTTTGTTTGAGTTTGAAAGGATTGTGATATGGAGTTAGAAATGAAAAAAGATATTCGTGCTTTAAGCATTGAAGACTTAGGTGAAATTTGCCGGGAAAATGGACAACCCCTTTTTCGGGCCAAACAAATCTATGAATGGCTATGGGCAAAAGCAGTTTTTACTTTTGATGAAATGACAAACTTACCTAAGGCTTTCAGGAGTTTTTTACAAGAAAACTATGTGATTAATAACATTACTATTAACACCCGCCAGGTTAGTAATGACGGAACTATAAAATTCACTTTCCGACTATTTGACAATCATTTGATTGAAGGTGTGATTATACCTACAGATACCAGGTTAACGGCCTGTGTTTCCTCTCAGGTTGGTTGTAGTTTAAGTTGCAGCTTTTGTGCTACCGGTTTTATGGGAAGAAAAAGAAATTTAAATTTTGATGAAATTTTTGACCAGTATATCATCATGAATCAGGAAGCTATGGATGCTTTTGGTAAGCCACTGACCAATATTGTCTATATGGGAATGGGCGAACCTCTTTTAAATTATGCTAATGTTTTAAAGTCCATTGATTTTATTTCAAACCCGGAAACTATAAATTTTTCACCCAAGCGAATTACTGTTTCAACTGCCGGAATTGCTAAAATGATTAAAAAACTTGCTGATGATGAAGTCCGCTTTAATCTTGCATTGTCATTACATGCTCCCAATGATGTGAAACGTGATAAAATTATGCCGATTAATTCATCAAATAATCTGGAGACGCTAATTGAGAGTTTATTATATTTTTATCAAAACACAGGGAATAAAATGACTTTTGAGTATATACTTTTAAAAGATTTTAATGATACTAATGAAGATGCTCATGAGTTGATAAAACTTTGTCAGAGAGTCCCGGCTATAATTAATGTGATTGAGTATAATCAAATTGATGAAGCTGATTTCGAAAAAACCAGTGAATCTTCCAGAGATAAGTTTATCACGCTTCTTGAAAGAAATAGAGTGACTGCAAAAGTTAGAAAAAGCAGGGGAAAAGATATAGATGCAGCTTGTGGTCAGTTAGCAAATAAAACCACTTAACTGCTTGAAAATCCGAGTACAACTATACTTAAGGTGACATTTTCTATTTTCTGTAAATTCAGTAAACAAGCTTCGAGAGTACTTCCCGTTGTAACTACATCATCTACTATTAGTAAATGTTTTCCGGTGAATTGATCGAAATTTTCAATTTCAAAAATACGATCTACATTATCCCATCTTTCAAAACGGCTTTTTTTTGTTTGTGAAACATTGTACTTCACTCTTTTGAAATTTTGCGTTTCCAGTGGTACTTTTAATATTTTTGAAATACCTCTTGCTATACAGTCTGCCTGATTGTAACCTCTTACTTTTTTTCGTTTGGGATGCAATGGAACCGGGACTACATAATCCGGCATGTTAAAATATCTATCTTCCAGTAGCTTTTCCCCAAGCCATTTTCCACAGTATTCGCCGGCAGATAGCTTACCCCTGTATTTTATGTTATGAATGAGTTGCTGAACTTTAGTGCCTTTCTTATAGTAAAATAAGGCAACGGCTCTGTGAATATCTACGCGTCCCCAAAATAATTGTTCAAAAGGATTGTCTTTAAACTGCCAAAAAGAAGTTTTAGGCAAACCTGAAATACAATGTAAACAAATTTCTTCTTCATTTTTTTGAAGCACTTTACTGCATGCAGCACAGTTTACCGGAAAAAACAACTTGCTGAAATCAGTACTAAACTCTTTTATGGAAGAAAAAATAGCATTCATTTTCTTGTATTCTGAACATTAAGTTACGAAAAAAATAAATATTAATAAAGGAGATTTGGTTGAATTTTTGAGGGATAAAATTTTTATCCCACCACTTAAATCTGTC